>CANBDX010000071.1 GCA_947367315.1 uncultured Bacteroidales bacterium
TTCTCGGCCAAAGGACCCTCAGGAATCTTAGAAATAAGTTTTTCGGCCATTTTATAGAGTGTTAGTGAAATTTCGGCGCAAGTTTACGCAAATAAAAGGTATAAAACAACTGAAAACCTATCATTTCTGATAGGTTTTCAGTTAAAACAACGAAGGATCGTCCATATTTATATTCCCCTTTTCCAGTCCCAGGTGACGGTAGGCCAGTTCGGTCGCTTCCCTGCCCCTTGGTGTCCTCATTATGAAGCCTTCTTTGATTAGGAAAGGTTCGTAAACTTCTTCTAATGTGCCCTGGTCCTCCCCGACTGCCGTGGCAATGGTATTGGCTCCTACAGGACCTCCCTTGAATTTAGTTATTATCGTCTTGAGGATCTTGTTGTCTATCGCATCGAGTCCCCTCTTGTCTATATTCAGCGCATCAAGAGCATAACGTGCAATGGCAAGGTCTATCCGGCCGCTTCCCATGACCTGTGCGAAGTCGCGCACGCGCCGCAGAAGGGAGTTCGCGATACGCGGCGTTCCCCTGCTTCGGAGGGCTATTTCGTAGGCTGCATCCTGCTCAATTTCCACCTTTAATATAGAAGCGCTTCTCTTCACTATGCTTACAAGCGTGAGCGTGTCATAATATTCCATAGCGCATGTGATGCCGAAGCGGGCGCGCAAAGGTGAAGTAAGAAGTCCGCTGCGGGTAGTTGCGCCCACAAGAGTGAACGGATTCAGGGAAATCCTGACGGAACGGGCTCCAGGCCCCTTGTCTATCATTATATCTATGACGAAATCCTCCATCGCGGAGTAAAGATACTCTTCCACAACGGGAGAAAGCCTGTGAATCTCGTCGATAAAGAGCACATCTCCTTCTTCCAGAGAAGTCAGAAGTCCTGCAAGGTCTCCGGGCTTGTCCAGGATAGGTCCGGATGTAACCTTCATATTCACTCCTAATTCATTGGCTATGATGTGTGCAAGAGTGGTCTTTCCCAATCCCGGAGGGCCATGGAAAAGGCAATGGTCAAGTGACTCCCCTCTCATCTTTGCCGCTGCCACGAATATTTTAAGGTTGGACACGATCTTGTCCTGTCCCGTGAAGTCTTCGAGGTCCTGCGGACGGATTATTCCGTCCAAATCCTTATCTTTGCCCTCATTGATATTGTGCGGATCGAAATCTGTCGCCATGGTCAAAAACATTTATATACAAATATAGATATATTTATTTTAAAATTGATGATGTTTATTTCTGTGTTGATATGTTGATAAGGTTTCAATGTGGCTGATGGATAATTATTTATATTTATGAAAAGCTGTTGAAAAACCTGATATGAAGTCCTTGAAAAAAAATTATGGATTTATTTTGAAAATTTTTCAGGCCGCCGGAATATACGGGAAAATATAAAAAGCTAATTTTGTTATTAATGGTTATCAACTGGGTTTTGAACAGGTTATCAACCGAAAATTAAGCAAAATGTTAATAAGTAGAAATTCCATAAATACACTTACAAAATATTTAGCGGAGAGAAGCGAAGTCTTCTGCAGCGGACTCTTTCTCTCTGCCAGATGGTTTGTTGTTTCACAGTTCGATTATGAAGGTATGCAGCTGATAGTGCTTCCTGACAAGGATAGTGCAGAGTATTGTGCGGCTGACCTTTATAATCTGATAAGCGGGGATACCGTCTTCTTTCTCCCGGATTCAGGAAGGAATGTTGAAAGAAGCAATTATAAGTCCACTCTCGGTGTGCAGAGGACATCTGCGATAGGTAAGATAATGGAATACAGTAAAGGGGAGAGGCTTACTGTAGTGACATATCCATCTGCTCTGGAGGAAGGGATTCCTGATATCTTGAGGATAAGGGAATCCGTGATGAAACTGTCTGTGGGGGATGAGATAAGTCATGATGAGATAATCTCCAGACTTTTTGACAGCGGATTCGAAAGAGTGGATTTTGTAGCTGAGCCCGGTCAGTTTGCGGTCAGGGGAGCGATTGTGGATATATTCTCTTATTCTTATAATAACCCTTTCAGAATTTCATTCTTCGGAGATGAGATCGATGCTGTCAATGTTTTCGACTGCAACACCCAGTTGTCGAAGGAAAAGGTGGAATATTGTGAAGTATATCCGGATATAGTGGCTTCAGATGAGGGGGCGCAGTCTTCGGTTACCGATATCTTGCCTTCCGATACACTTGTGTGGCTGGATTCGTCCGATATGTATAAGGATAAGGAATTCTTTGCCGGACTTTCAAGGTTCATAAGGGTGTATATGGAAATTCCTCTTTCGAGACAGAATGAAGAAGCTGTGAAGTTCAATATATCCCCTCAGCCTGTCTTCAACAAGAATTTCGAACTCCTTACCGAGGATATAAGAAAGAAGATGGAGGAGGGCTACAGAGTCAGGATATACGGAGAAAAGCAGTCTCAGCTCGAAAGACTGAGGTCCATACTTTCCCAGAACGGGGGAATCTTGCCTGAATTCATTCCTCAATGCAATATCCATAACGGATTCATAGACCACGACGATAAGGTATGCTGCTACAGCGACCATGAGATATTCGACCGTTTCCACAGGGTTACCATAAGGAGATCCGTGGAGAAGAGCGAACAGCTTACAATTAATGACCTTACATCATTTTCAATAGGAGACTATATAGTGCATATTGATTACGGTGTGGGTATATTCGGGGGTCTTGTAAGGATGAAGGATGACAAGGGGAGGATGCATGAAGTGGTGAAGCTTACATACAAGGATAATGACGTGGTGTTTGTTTCTGTCCATGCCCTTCACAGGATATCCAGATACAAGTCGAAGGATTCCGAGCCTCCTAAGATCCATAAGCTCGGGTCCAAGGCATGGCAGAATCTGAAGGCCAACACGAAATCCAAGGTAAAGGATATTGCGAAAGACCTTATCCAGCTGTATGCCAAGAGAAAGAAAGTAAAAGGCTTCGCATTTTCCGCCGATACATATCTCCAGCAGGAGCTTGAGTCTTCATTCATGTATGAAGATACTCCGGATCAGGAAAAGGCTGTGATTGCAGTCAAGCGTGATATGGAGGATACGTGTCCTATGGACAGACTTGTGTGCGGAGATGTGGGATTCGGAAAGACCGAGGTTGCCGTAAGGGCTGCATTCAAGGCTGTAGCTGACAGCAAGCAGGTGGCGGTTCTTGTACCTACCACTATTCTTGCCCTGCAGCATTTCAATACTTTTAAAGGCAGGTTGAAGGATTTTCCATGCAATATAGATTATGTCAGCAGATTAAGGACCGCTAAGGAAATATCGGATATCCAGAAGAGGCTCAAGTCCGGAAGTCTTGACATAGTTATAGGTACTCATAAGCTTATAGGTAAGGGTTTTGACTTCAAGGACCTGGGGCTTCTTATTATAGATGAGGAGCAGAAGTTCGGTGTGAGTGCAAAGGAGAAACTCCGTCAGATCAAGGCTTCTGTGGATACACTTACTCTTACGGCCACCCCTATTCCACGTACCCTCCAGTTCTCTCTTCTGGGTGCGAGAGACCTTTCCATCATAAACACTCCTCCGCCTAACAGGATACCTGTGCAGACGGAAATAATACTTTTCGATCATGATGAGGTCCGTAGGATAATAGATTACGAACTTAACAGGGGAGGACAGATATTCTTTGTACATAACAGGGTGGAGGAACTCCAGTCCATACATGATATCCTGCACAGGCTGGTACCTGATATGAAGATATGTGTGGCTCACGGTCAGATGGAAGCCAAGGTGCTTGAAAACAAGATACTTGACTTCATGGCAGGGGATTATGATATGCTGCTTTGCACGACCATTATAGAAAACGGACTTGATGTGCCTAATGCAAATACTATCATAATAAACCAGGCGCAGAATATAGGTCTGAGCGACCTTCATCAGCTTCGTGGACGCGTGGGACGCTCAAACCGTCGTGCGTTCTGTTATCTTATGGTTCCGCCTCTGGTGTCCATTACCGAGGATGCGCGCCGAAGGCTGAAGGCAATAGAATCGTTTTCCGACCTCGGAAGCGGATTCAATATCGCCATGCAGGACCTTGATATACGAGGAGCCGGAAATCTGCTTGGAGCCGAACAGAGCGGCTTCATAACCGATATGGGATTCGAGACATATCAGAAGATTCTTGCGGAAGCCATGGAGGAACTCGGGGTTGAGACCGGAATAACTCAGAGAAGACCCGATGACAATTACCTGTCTGACTGTACCATCGAGACCGACCAGCTTGCGCTTATTCCGGATTCATACATAGATGTGACTGCGGAAAAGATAAGGATATATAAGGAACTTGACTCACTTGGATCCGACAAGGAGACCGAAATACTCAAGTCAAGCCTTACAGACCGTTTCGGAAAGATGCCTGAAGAGCTCGAAAGACTTTTTGATATCGTGAAGATAAGGAGACTCGGACAGAAGCTTGGATTTGAAAAGATCATAATAAAGAACGGGGTGATGATAGCCTTCTTCATATCCAATCCTCTTTCCCAATACTACCGTAGCGACCGTTTCTCGAAGATTCTTGAGAGTATATCCATGAATCATAATTCAATGGAATTAAAGCAGAACGACAACAGGTTGCGCATTTTTGTGAAAAATGTGGGAAGCATATCAAAAGCCCATGATATATTGAGCAAGTTGTAGAAGAATTCTTATTTTTGCAGGATTTTAAGAAGTTTTGGGATGGCTAATCTTATAATAGACATAGGAAGCACTGCTCTGAAGGCATCATGGTGTGACGGAATCACCCTTGGGAAGACTTTCAGATACCAGGGGGAGAAGATTATGGATTTCATATTGTCTCTCACTTCGAAGGTAAAGCCGGAAGTGATGGTCCTGAGCAGTGTCAGAAACTTCACTCCTAAGAATATCCAGAAGCTGAGGACGGAATGTGACAGGCTTGTCGTGGTTGATAAGGAACTGATGTCACATTATGGGCTTCCATTGCATCTTACTCCTGACAGAGTGGCCTCGATAGTGGCATCGCGTTATCTTTTCAAGGGAAGGGAATGCATGATATTCGATTTCGGAACCACGCTTACCGTCGATTTTATAGATGCGGAAGGAAGATACGAAGGAGGTAATGTGTCTTTGGGATATCGTACCAGATTCAAATCCATTGCAAGATATTCCAGAAATTATCCTTTGATAGGTGCTCCGTCAGAGGCGGAAAACCCTGGTAATGACGTTGTATCCTCGGTCATTTCGGGTGTTTTATCGGGTATGATGTTTGAAATTGAAGGATACATTTTGCGCAATCCTGAAAAAACAGCTGTTTTTACGGGCGGTGATGCGATTTATTTTGCAAAAAGGATGAAAAACTCCATCTTTGCAGTTTGTAATCTTGTTTTAATGGGATTGGCTATAATAGCTGTTGAGTATGATAAGAAAGATAGGTAAAATATCTCTGTTATTTGTTTTTGCATTCATAAGTATATGTGTTTCAGCACAGGATGGTACTTATGGTGCATATTCTCCATATTCAATCTTCGGAGTAGGTGAGCTTTCAAAGGAAGGCTCGGCATATAACAAAAGCATGGGTGGGGTAGGAATAGCATCAAGAAACAGGAGATTCATCAATTATCTTAATCCTGCTGCTGTCACGGCAAGGGATTCTCTTGCATTCATGGCGGATTTCGGCCTCGTGCAGAACAATACCATATATGCTCAGGGAAACGGAAGACGCTCTGCTCATAACACTTTTAACATATATGATTTCGTGATGAGTTTCCCTATCTGGAAATCATCTGCATTCATGGT
This sequence comes from uncultured Bacteroidales bacterium, assembly GCA_947367315.1. Taxonomy (GTDB): domain Bacteria; phylum Bacteroidota; class Bacteroidia; order Bacteroidales; family UBA932; genus Cryptobacteroides. The sequence goes on from CANBDX010000071.1 coordinate 5,759, forward strand.
CGGAATCACTCCTTTCAGTGATGTGGGATATGATTTTTCAAAGAATGAGACAGATCCTGGCATTATCGGAAATACAGGAAACATCAATTATGATTCTTATGGAACGGGAAGTGTGTATCAGGCTTTTCTTGGTGCTGGAGCCACGTTCTGGAAGAGTCTTTCGGTAGGAGCTGAAGTAATATATTATTTCGGTAATCTGGATAAGATTACGAATATGAATTACTCCAACTCTTCATACAGGTCAATCAACAGTGGAAACGAGATCATGGTCAGGGGACTGACCGGAAAGTTCGGTCTTCAGTATGAGCAGAAGCTTGCCGGAAACGTATCCATGACAATTGGAGCCACATACAGGCTCGGTACAAACATGAGGGGAGAATCATTGGAATACAGATATGCCAACCAGTCGAGTGTTACGGATACCCTCAAGCATAATGTAGTGAATCTTGCCGATGATTCAGGAGTTCGTTTCGGAGATGAACTCGGAATCGGAATTTCGGTAAGGGGCGGTGAAAAGTGGATGGCTGAATTGGATTATGTGAGGTCTGACTGGAGAAAGAGCGGAATGGATAAGGTCACAGGTTTTGCCGTTTCCGGAGAATCCGTATTCACGACTACGGTTTCAAACTCATTCAGAGCCGGTTTTGAAATTGTTCCAAACAGAAACGATATCAGATATTTTTTCAGACGTTGCGCTTATCGTGCAGGTGTGTATTATGACCAGTCTTATTATAAGCTGGATGGTAATAATATCGCTTCTGCAGGTATAACTTTAGGAATTACTCTTCCTGTATTCAGATGGTATAACGGATTGTCGATAGGTGTGGATATGGGACAGAGAGCCAGCACGAAGGGAGGTATGGTGCGTGAGAGATATGCTACATTTGTCATAGGATTCAATATCCATGACATATGGTTCCAGAAACCGAGATATAATTAATAAAAACACAATAACACACTATGAAAAGGTTAATACTGCTTTTTTCAGTAGCTGCGATGGCTATGATAGGTGGAGCTTCGGCTTCAGCACAGAAGTATGGTACTGGTCCAGACAGTACCGAGTGTAAGAAGTATCTTTCTTACTATAATGAGTATTACAAGCAGAAGAATTACAAGGATGCCCTTCCTAACTGGAGAAAGGCTTATAAGTATTGTCCTACTTCTGCAAGCTACAACATGCTTGTTCATGGAACTAAGCTTGTCAGGGATCTTATTATTCAGAACCAGAATAATGCTCAGTATAAGAATGAACTTATTGATTCTCTGATGTTTATCTATCAGCAGAGACTTCAGGAGCGTCCTAAGCTTGCAAGCGGAATCCTCAACAATATGGGTACCGATATGCGTAATTTCATGAAGAATGAACCGTATAAGCTTTATGAGGGTCTTACTGATGTTATTTCAAAGAATGGCAAGAACACTTCTGTAGGTCTTTTCACAGACCAGGTGAGTGTGGCTTGCGATCTTTATAAGGATGGAATAATTGAACCAGAGAAGGTAATAAGCGCATATGAGACAGCTGTTTCATACATGGGACAGATTGTTCCTAAGAACGAGACAGAGCAGAGACTTATAGAGAAGACTCTCGGTGATATCGAAAATCTGTTTATTTCAAGCCATGTTGCTGACTGCGACAACCTTATCGCTCTCTTCACTCCAAGATACGAGGCGGATCCACAGAATCTTGACCTTGCAAAGAATATTGTAAGAATGATGGGTATGACAGAGGGATGTATGGATAACCAGCTCTTCCTTAATGCTGTGACTACAATGCATAAGCTTGAGCCTTCATACACTTCGGCTTACAATCTTTATAAGCTCCACTCTTCAAGAGATGAGGTTGCGGAGGCTATCTCTTATATGGAGGAAGCTGTAGCTTATCCTGAGTCTGATAATATCCAGGATGCTGATTATCTTTATCAGCTTGCTGTGTTCTGCTCAAAGAACGGTGAAACATTAAAGTCTGTCGAGGCTGCTAACAGAGCTATCGAACTTGATCCTTCATCTGCCGGTAAGTCTTATATGCTTCTCGGTATCCTCTGGGGTTCAGCTCCTGTATATCCTAACGGAAACGAGATTGAAAAGAGATCAAAGTACTGGGTAGCTGTTGATTATATGACAAAGGCAAAGAATGCGGACCCTGCACTTGCTGCTGATGCTGATAACTATATCAAGCAGTTCAAGGCGTTCTATCCATCGACAGGTGATGCGTTCATGTATGGTCATGAGAATGGTCACAGGTTCGATGTCAAGTGGGACAAGTTTGTGGTAGGCACAACAGTCAGAACTCAGAATTAATTAGATTTTGGGAAAATTTAAAAATATGATAAAGATGATTGCAACCGCTTTTGCGGTTGCTTTCGTCGTTTATTCCTGCAAAGGAAAACTTGGGGAGGCGGATACTCTTGACCTTAAGGAAGCCCCTGTTCAGATAGTGAATGATATGTTTATCGTACAGACTGAAAATGGGAAGATCCAGATGAGGGCTGAAGCTCCTGTAATGGAGAGATATGAGAGAGATACCCTTTCATTCGAGATGTTTCCAAGGGGATTCTTTGTTTACGGGTATGCGGAGGATGAAAAAGTGGAGACGGAAATCGTGGCGGACAAGGCCCGGCATCTTACTTATAAGGATGGAAGGGAAACTTGGGAGGCCTTCGGAAATGTGGTAGTAAAGAATCTTATCAACCAGGAGGTTATGGAGACTGATACCCTTTATTGGGATCAGAAGGAGGAAAAAATCTATACACATTGCTATGTAAGGATGTATTCTCCGAAAGGTTTCATGCAGGGATATGGAATGGAATCTGACCAGAGAGCCAGAAATTCAATAATATTCAATCCTTTCAACAGTTATGGCATTGTGGTGCAGGATACTACTGCAGTTTTGATAGATTCAGCTAATTTTATAGGTCCATTGCTAAAAAAATAGCATTGGATTGGCAGAAAATTGCTATATTCGCACCCTAATGTTCCTAAAGGTAATTTTTTAGCCTTGACTAAGGATTCCGATCGAATAATAATTTTAAAAAAGTAATACAATGGCAATTCTTGAAACAATCCGTGTAAAGTTCGGAATTGTGATCACAGCGCTTATCGCTGTGGCGCTTCTGTCGTTCATTATCGATCCGACAACACTTCAGTCCGTATCTGCTTCAATGTCTTCAAAGTATGATGTTGGAGAAATTGATGGAAAGTCTATTTCCTACACTGATTTCCAGTCAGATGTGGACAAATTCACTGTAATCAACGAAATAGTTACCGGTTCTTCTGTGAAGAACGAGCAGCAGCAGGTTTCTATCAGAAACGCGGCTTGGCAGTCTCTTATCGACAAATATCTTTTTGTCAAGAACGCAAAGAAGGCTGGTCTCGCTGTAGGTGAGGATGAGATGGTGGCTATCCTTTCAGGAGAACTTATGTCTCCTGTATTCACTCAGAATCCTGCTTTCCTCGATGAGAACGGAAATTATTCGAAGCAGATGGTTCTGGACTTTGTAAACTACATTTCATCAGACCAGTCAGGCCGTCTCCAGCTTTATTGGAACTATCTCCAGGATGCTGCGATGACCCAGCAGTACTACGCAAAGTACAATTCACTCTTCACCCAGAGCAACTTCACCAACGCTCTCATGCTTACTGATGAGATTGCAGAGAACAACAACACTTTCAATGTAGAGTTCGTGACCGTGCCTTTCGGTTATCCTAAGGATTCAACAATCGTTGTATCAGACAAGGAGATCAAGGCATATTACAATGCCCACAAGAAGTTCTACAAGCAGCAGGCAAGCAGGGATATCGAGTACGTTGTGTTCGAGGTTGTTCCTTCAGCTGAGGATATCGCTGCAGCTAACCAGGCTCTTATTGATGTATATGACGAGTTCAAGGCAGCTGAGAATGTAAAGAGCTTCCTTCTCGCAAACTCTGACAGACAGTACGACGCACACTGGTATAAGGCTGGTGAACTCAACACCGTGGCTAAGGCTGTGAACGACTTCGTTTTCGGAGATAAGAAGGCTTCTGTTTCTGAGGTTATTTCAGACAACAATACATTCTATGCAGTACGCGTACTTGAGTCTGCAAATGTTCCTGAGCAGGTGTATGTGAAGTATGCTCCTGCAAATGCTGAGGATGTTGATGCAGCTCTTGCAGAGGCTGAGGCTCAGTGGATTCCTCAGACTCCTGGCTTCGAGGATGTGATGACTGCAAAGAAAGGCTCTAAAATCACTGTAAACGGCCTTGTTTTCGAAGTTCTCGACACTAAGGATGCTGCACCTAAGAAGAGGGTTGCAATCCTTGAGAAGAAGGCTGTTCCAGGCAAGGAGACAGTAAGCGGATACTATGCTAAGGCAAACACATTCGCTACCAAGTCAGCAGGTAAGTATGAGAACTTCCAGAAGGCTCTTACCGAGGAAGGTGTTTACGCTCATCCTGTGAACAAGATGCTTGAGAGCGCTGACAGACTCGGTGCCATCGACAATACCAAGGAGGTTACAAGATGGGCTTTCGAGGCTAAGAAGGGTCAGGTTTCCAACATTATCACTGTAAATAACAACTACTTCATCATCGCTGCCCTCAAGGGTATCCATAAGGAAGGTTATGCTGACGTAGAGGAAGTTGCCTCATCTATCAGCAACATCCTTTACAGAGAGAAGGCTGGTGAGAAGAAGGCTGCCGAGGTAGCTGAGAAGATAGCAGGTCTCACAGATATGCAGGCGATTGCTGAGGCTCTCGGTGCAACTGTAAGCACAAAGGAGGGTGTAGCATTCTCATCAATGACTTCACAGGGTCTTGATCCTAAGTTTATCGGTGCTGCTTCTGTGGCTGAGGACGGAAAGATCTGCGGACCTCTTGCAGGTAATGTAGGTGTTTATGTCTACAAGGTTACAGGCCGCGATACAGGTGCTTTCTACACTGAGGAGGATGCAAAGAATCAGGATGCACAGATGACTCAGTATTCTACCCAGATGCTCGTTCCAGTAATGATGGACGACGCCGAGGTAAAGGACAACAGAGCACGTTTCTTCTAAGAAATTTTCACCGGACCGGTTCCGGTACCCATAAATAAAAATCAGCCTGTTTTTCGTTGAAGAACAGGCTGATTTCTTTATATATGGAGTTACACCGGGAGGAAGGAATTGCGGGGTACTCCTCCTGCCCTTTTGGGAGTCACTCACATCAGTGTCCGGGGTGGTGGACACGCCTACGCA
>CANBDX010000072.1 GCA_947367315.1 uncultured Bacteroidales bacterium
GGAAGCCATAACTTCTCTTTAAAGAGTGTTCCTTTCTTGGGTTATATCTCGCGCTCATACTACTTTAAAGCTTTAGATAGATCATCAATTATCGGAGTGGCTCCGTACTTTCCGAGAAGGTAGTCCTTTTCGTAAGATGCATCGCTTCGCACCCTGTAATCAGACAGAGGATAGAGACTGCTTTCTCCTCGCCCGTTCTTCTGAGTAAACCAGATCTGATCTCGTCTGAGAAGGTTGCTGCTAAGAAGATTTGTATCATGAAGAGTGACAAGCAACTGAGCATTGCGGCTGTTACCTGACTTTGTATTGAATAGCGACACTATTCTCTCAAGAAGAAGTGTATGAAGCTTTGCTCCAAACTCATCTACAATCAGACGTTTGCCATTCTCCAGGGCATCAAGTATAGGGTATGCCAGAGAGAAATACTTCACTGTTCCTTCGGATTCGCTGTCAGTCATAGAGAAGGTTACAGCAGCAATCTCTCTACCATCCTCATCATACTGTGTATGGGATGTCAGGACCCCGCTATCGCTCAGAGTTATGTCATCTATTCCAAGGTCTGCATATCGTGAGAAATCCACCATCTTCTTTCTTGTCACAGGATTCTCCATCGCTTTAAGAGCTATAGCCCATACTTCATTCTCCGAGTCACCAGTAATAATGGTGGTATCAGCAAGCCACTTCATTATGGCACCGGAGTGCGGCTCATTAAACTGTCCTGCCAACGAAAGGAGAAGAGCATTATCCCTGACCATATTCTTACCGGTCAACTCCTTTCCGATAGCGAAGCGTGGATGAAGATCATACTTGTTTTCTTCACGATAAAACAACTCTACTTCCTTTGAACGCTTCTTACCGGCCTTCACATACAACCACTCTCTATGAACCTTTTTCGCACATGCTTCGAATCCATATCTATAAGTGTCTTCGCCTATCAAGATCACTATTTCAAAGAGACTCGGCTCCGCCACACTTACAGTTGAAAGCGCAAAGTTGCTGACCGGAATCCTCTCACCAGATTGTACCTCCTTAGAGGAATTCATCGTAAACCACTTGAAGAAAGCGAGAGCTTTTATCAAGTTAGATTTTCCAGATGCGTTAGCTCCAAACAAAGCACAAGTTCTTGAAAGCATAACAGGCATTTCGCCTCCTGCTGAGAAAGTAACGTCACTGATATCGGCCTTCTTATCCTTCAAAGATGTAGCGACCATCGAGAATGTCACCTTATCCTTAAAAGAGAGGAAATTTGCGACTGAGAACTCCAAAAGCATAATTTAACTCGGTTTTATGTGAAATTTTCACAAATTTAGCAGTTAAGATTTAAAAATGCAAAAATTAACCCATCCTACTCCAACAGCGAGACAGTCTTACGGTTTGTATCCTCGTCAATCTTGCGGTAGCGGTTGAAGGCCTTGCTACCTTCCTTGTGACCGGTGAGTGGACAGATCAGGTTAGGGTCTTGAACCTTATCGTATATATTTCCAGAAAAGGCCCTTCTCGCAGAGTGAGATGACAGGATATCAGAAATCACGCAATGCTCTGGTTCTCCGGTCGTAGGGTTTAACCTAGTGACAACTCGATTGATGCCTGCATGCTTAAGGATCTTCTTGATGGCAATATTATACTTCTGCTGAGAAATCAGCGGCAGGATTGCATCTCCTGGCAAGTCCTTATACTTGTCAAGAATCTCTTTTGTCGCTGTCAGCAAAGGCACACGCACCACAACCGGATTACCCTCCTTAGTCTTTCTCGGTATATACTGGACAGCTCCGTCTATAATACTACGCTTGGTCATACTGTATAGATCGCTTATGCGGCATCCTACAAGACATTGGAACACAAAAACATCCCTTTGCTTTTCCAATGCCGGATCAAAGCTGAAGTCGGTATTGTACACCTTATTCCTTTCATCTATTGTGATGAAGATCGGCTGGCCATACACACACTCCTTAACCTTGAAGTGCCTGAACGGTCTGTTCCTGGTCAGCTCGAGGTCGAATGCCCAATTGAACAAAGTGCGCAGCTTGGTAAAGATGTCATTTATTGTATTCTGGCCACGAGGTTTCGGAGTACGAGTCTCCGGGTACAGAAGCGGAGTCTCAGTATTAACTGGGACTCCGCTATTGTTAAAAAACTCCTCCTTACCTATCAGAAGTGGGATTATCGGGTTGAATTCTGCGGTTCGACAACACCGCTATTCGGGACTTTCATAATCTCCAACTGGCTCTTAAGAGCATATATTTCATCATTATATCTATGTCTGAGCCCTTATAATCTCACCATCCAAGAACCTGTCCTGTAATCTCTGTAAACGAACCTCAACCTTATTGATATCCTCCTGTATGCGGTTGTCGGAATCCCTGTTAATGCCCTTGAACTTCTATGCCCTTATCGTCGAGGACTTCTTCATAAAGGTCTAAAACCGCCTTGCAAGGGCGTATTTAAAGAATATGATTAAGAAGATCATCATTCATCTCCATTCTCATATTTTTTCTTTTATTACGTTCCTTTTCAAACATATCTTCAAGATAGATATATATAGCCAAAACTATAAATAGCGGTGTCATATAATCCTGGCATGGAAAAATGGTTAGCTAAAACACCAAGACCTATTCCAATAACAATAATTAAAACAATGTAGATGATCTTTTTAATATTTTCTGACATAACTAATATGTATTTAAATCAACCTCGTTATACTTTTTTAAAATTTCTGGTGTAAGCTTCCCCTCAACTCCAGCATTATGCACAATCGTACCATATCGGCAGTCCAAATATTTAATCAGATGAGCCATATTCAATTCGACACAAACATCTTTGTGATTATTAGCATAATGGCTCTGTAAGCTTCCCCTTTTTGTATTTATTTTCAGCACCTTTCACAAATCACTTTTGTGCGAAGATGAAAATTTTCTGCTGATCCGAGAGTTTTTATCGGTTTCCGACACCTGTAAATTTTTGTGGTTATTTCCAAAATAGAAGCAAGCACTATAACACATCTCCCCGTACGACTGCTTCTGTACCCTTGCCCCAGGATTCCGCCATGCCCAGTCAGGCAAGGGGAGTTTTGTTCAGTCTTGCTCCAACGTTCTCACCATGTGCTTCATGCGGTGGCCGAAGAAGTCGCGGTCATCCACATGGGTGAAGCCCAGACGGGCATACAGGGCTTCGGCTTCAGGTTTGTCCTCGTCCACAATCAGACCAGCACGTGAGTGTCCCAGCGATGCCGCCCGTACGATCTGTGCCTCAAAGAGACGCGAAGCTATACCCCTGCCCCTGTATTCAGGGTAAACACCCACCGAGTCGAGGTAAAATTCATCTGCCTCCGTCTCCCGCAGCTGCGCGAATCCCGAATCAGGCCCCAGCATATCCACAACCGGCTGTTTCAGCCTTAAGTAATCGGCACCATCATACGCACACATCGCACCCACTACCCTGCCGTCCACCTCCGCTACGACCGTATTCTCGTAACTGTAGATTGTTCCGCGCCTTGAGGCCACCTTTGTCATCGCGTCATGCAGTTCCGCATATGTCACACCGCTTGCGTCCAGAATTTCCTCGACAGGCCACGCCATCATAAAAAGTTCTGCAATCACCCCCGCATCTGCTCCTGTTGCCTGACGGGTGGTTATCCGGTCTATTTGTGTCATAGTTTGCATATCATTGTTTCAGTCTGCAAAGATAATACTCTGCTGTCAATTTCTTTGCCCGTGTATCACAAAGTAAGATACCGCATGTCATGTATATCCGGACCACTTATGGAATCCTGCCAAGCATAGTCAAAGTCAAGGTTTTTTATAATTTTGCAGGGACTAATAACCTATCGGACTTAAATCATATGAGACTGCCGGAAAACATGTCGAAGATTATCGGCAAGCGCTACAATGGCCAGAAGGATGATGAGGGACGCCCTCACGGACATGGAACCATGGAGTATTCCGCCAAGACCGGAAAGAAATACAGATACGAGGGCCACTTCGAGCATGGAGTGCGCTCCGGCTACGGAGTCTGGCATGAGAGCAGCCAGTTCATCCGTGAATATGAGCCATGGGAATGGGCACAGATGGGCGAATACGACAGCGCCGGCAGACTGATACATCCTAATACCAGACCCGGTCCTCACCGGGAGGTCGTAGAGTCCTGGGACGAGAAGTTCAGGGGCTGGTGGAAGAACGACGACGCAGTCCATGACCTGAGACGCAAGAAGTACGCAGATGAGGATTTCAAATTCACAGAGGATGACCGTTTCCTGAGCCGCTTCATTGATTTCAGTGCGGTCAGGAAATTATCCATGCCGACGGTCTCGAAACTGTTCAACAGCGACAGGCCTTATGCCAGATACGCCTATGGAGCATGGCTGTGGACAAGCCGAAAAGACAGCATATCCCTCAGGAATGCCTTCGAGATATTTGAGGAAACAGCACGTGAAGGCGTTGCAGATGCCCTGCAGATGCTTTCGAGAATGTACTATCTGGGAGAGGCTTACGACCGGGAGACAGGGAAGTTTGTAATGGACCGAAAACTCTCCAGGGAACTTAATTCGCAGGCTATTGAAAAAGGAAGCCTTCTTGCCAGACTCAGACGTAACAGGGATCTTTTCTACGGAGCCACAGGAATCGAGGCAGACAGGGCCGCAGCACTTAAAGAGGCTGAACGCGAAGCGTCTCATTACAATGCATCTGTCTTCTGGTCAGAGCAGGCAGGCTGGTTCCACGAAGCCGAAGGTGAGACCGAAAAGGCCATCAAGGCATATGAAAAGTGTATCATCAACGGATACTATTCCCCTATCTGCGACCTGGCCCTTATCTATCTTGAGAAGGGCGACGACAGTTACTACGAGACCCTGATGAAGGTCGGGATGCAGCTGGGTGTGCCCGACTGCCTGATTCTGGGGATTGAAAACGAGTCCCGATGGGAGTCGCTTAACGGCGATGAAAGGCTTGATTTATACCGCCGGCTGAAAAGGAATCTGACCGAAGGAGTTTCACAAGGAAGCGGCTATTGTGCATATGTTCTGGCAGATGCGTTCCTGAACGGAAAGTTCGGGTTTGACATAGACCTTCTCAAGGGAAAGGAATATGCGGAAAAGGCCATGACCTTCGGCTACAACGTCGCTGATGAACTGGTGATTGAAGCGGCCGAAACCCTTCAGGACCCGGACTTCATTCCGGACGAAGAACTCCTGAGGCTCAGGATGGACGCATTGCGCTATGGAAGCGGTGCAGAAATAAGAGGTGCCGTGATCATTGCCCTTGAAGACAACAGACACGACACCCACCCGTTCCATTTCCAGGAAGACATTGACAATCTTTTCGCCGCAATATCAGACATGACCGGCGGACTTGCAAGACACGTCTGACTGTAACCTACGCCCAGGCGTCATATCTTCCATCATCGTCCGGTCCATATTCATCTTCGTCCAGAGGCTCATCATCTGGAATTGCTTCGTATGCAGGAAGGTGATACATTTCCATCTCTCTGGCAAATTGAGTAAGCCTGCCGCGCTTATATGATTCCACTGCAGCAACCAGAAGTTTCTTGTCATGGAGTCTTGCGCCATTGATCGCACACAAATCCATTGCATCTTCCTTGTTCGTCTTGCCAAGCTCGATCTCGTTGCAGGAAAGCATTTCATACATCATTTCAAAACATGATGCATCATTGGTGATGGAACCTTCGACATAGTTCTCCCATGCCTTGATTTTGTTTACCTCAAAGCCATAGAGTCCCTCCCTGTAGATATCGCCCAGAAGCTTGAAAGCCAGATTTAAATAGCTGTGAGAACAAGTCTCAAGGGTTTGCAGTATCACGTCACGAAGTTCATCCCGTGTTTCGGAATCGTCGGGATCGGTCTGGTCATATTCCGCACAGCTGTTAAGTGCCAGACAATAAAGCGAGAATACATCACCTTTGTCTGCACCTTCCATAAGTGTATCTACGTATCCATTCCAATTCCTTATTTCATTATTGTCATCGAGGCCTCTTGCCAAAGCAAGATCGCCATACGCTCTGACAATACCGGCTTCAGCCGCCTTTGCATACCACTGCTCGGACTCTTCAATCTTTCCGGCATTGAACAGGACATCGCCTTTAAGATAATACCAATATGGATTATCCCCTTCAGCCAGGAGTGCATTCAGCACATCGTCCGCCTTCTTCAGATCTTTTTTATATCCGTTATTTCCGAAGATAATATTCTTCAGATGGATGTATGCGGCATATTCATTTTTGTTTTCAAGTGATTTTTCCAGAAGCCGGTGTCCTTCTGCGGGATCATATGGTTCGATCTCTCCATTGAGATACATAAGCGCAAGAGCCACATTCGCATCCTCCACTCCGCCAGCCAGAGCCTTTTCAAACAATTCACGTGCATCCTTGATGTAGTTATCGGTCAAATGCCATGCAAGATGGATCTGTGCATATTTGTAGCACGCAACCGGATCTCCTGCTTCAGCCATGTCAATGATTTTCTCTGATTCTTCAGAGGAAATCAGTCTGACACTGGATAATGTATAAAATTGTCTCATAGTACTGGTATAATCAAATCAGTCGAACATAACACCCGGGTTCATTGCAGACGGGCTTCTCCATTCTATGCCCCTGCGTTCAAGAGCAGCTCTCTTTGCACTCCAGTAGCCGAAGCAGAAGCCCATGCCACGCGGTTCATCCTTCAGCTGCTCATCCACCTCCTTCTCGACATCGTAGATGATATCCTCCCATTCCCTGGTAGCCTGCACCGGATCCACTTTGAGCATTCCTCCCATACGATCCCAGCAATCAAGGGCGATTTTGCTATCCGGATCTGCAGCTATCCATGCAAGGCTGTATATCCAGCGATCCACGGTCCGGAAGAAATACCTGTCGAAATTCTCCTTCAGGTAATCGTCGAAATCTGACGGATAGTCATAATCCAGGTACAGTCTGTACAACTCACACAATGACTGGAAAAGCCGCGGAGTCTCCCTCTTGTCAATGTAGTCGCTTCCGAGCATGCCGGCTATGTAGTGGGCCTTGTATGCAGGATTGATGCTTTCAGACCTGAACGGTGCGACATCCTTGAATTCGTGGACCATTTCGCGCATAAGAGGTATGTTCTTCCACAGATTACCCTCATCATTATTCTTATTCATCCGGTCTATCAGTTCCCCTACATAATCCTCCGACCATTCATACTGAGCATCATTGTCCATGGAGAAGAAGAACACATATCTGCACTGCACACTGATACGCTCGTTAGGTACGCTGTATTCAGGCGTACCGAGTACCTGCCAGCGTCTGTCAATCGCGAATGTCCTGCCCTTGTAATCGAACACCATTTCATTCTCATCTACCGACACTATATCCAACCTGTTGCCATGAACGTCGAAAACATTCCCGGCCATCAGGTCGTCTATATCTATACGTTCCCATGACTTGCTCCTGTTGCCGATACCCATGTCCATAGAGGTCTCGATCCTGACAATATTGAATTTCTGTTTCATAGCCCTAGTCCTTCATATCGAAATATTTCACATGCTGGAGAGGATAAGAGGGAAGATCGTCTTCTTTTGTAAGCGGGCAAAGCACACACTCGTCAGTAGATGCGACTCCATCGACAGTCATCGAGTTCTTCGTAATCCACTCCATGAACTCAAATTCAGCACATTTTTCCTGATAAAGCGCTTCAACTATCTTGAAGCACTCATTGAGGATATCCCGGTATTCATTGATATAACCTCTGTATTTATCCACATCGGTTTTCAACCGTGAAAGTCCCTCGACAGCCGCCTTGTAGTCAGACATGAAAGCGGATTTCTTCTCCCTCATCTCTGCCAGCGACGCGACCTCCCTCTGCCTGTATATATACTCCCGAGGAATATCATAGCAATGATCCTCATCCCTTCCGGAACGGAGCTGTATCGCCTTGCAAGGTCCCTTGGACGAGTCCAGATAGTAAGTGTAAACGATATAGTTCGAGCGGTCCTTATCGATTATGTCGCATAGCTTCCTGTAATAGCTGTTGGCACCGGAAAGATAGCCATCTACCGCATCTGACCCGTAAGAGCTTGAATAACGCTGATAATCCCTGCTGATTTCGTATTCCGTCGTCTTCACCTCCCTCTTTGCCGGAAGCGACATCCTGACCGGAAGCGGTATCTCGAGAGCAGACTTCTTTTTGCTGACCACCACATCATAGATCAGATACTTCGCGGAGGTACCATTGGTGTTTGCAAGCCAGAACATCAGCTGACTGCATCCGTCGATAGGCACTGTGATTTCCTGAGGCTGCATCGATTCGTACACACCTATATTGGCGACGACCTCCTGGTCGGCTCCGATCATCAGATGCTCGAGATAATCCTGCTTTCTTGACGAAGTGGAAAGGCAGCCCACTTTAAATGTCACAGAGTTGTACTCTCCATATGTATTGAATGCCGCGCATGAATTCTCGACAGCCTCTCCACCGGCAGCAAGCAGGAGGAATGCAGCCATAGGTGCCAGAGTCGCACCTACAGACGCTCCACCTATTGCTGCTCCCGAAGCCACGAATGACGCGCCGACCGCTGCTGCACCGACCGCTCCGGCCGCTGCGGATTTTGCACCGTTACCGCCGCCCAGGACGCCGAAATCAAGGGAGAAATGCGTACTTGTCTGAAGGTAGAATCCTTTATAGATACGTTCACCGTTAATCTCATAATAGTTTTTCTTGCTCGTACCATCATAAACTATCTCATCCCTGCTGTCGCCCTTACCAGCTATATATTGGATATAAGGCTTACCCAGGTCAATAAGGTCGATCTTGTAAGGGCAATCCGGCTTAGGGTGTACAAAAAGGTCATTTTCAACAACCTTTCCCCTGTATGCCACGATGTCTCCGACGGCAAATGCGGCCACATCGAGGTTTCCGCAGCCGGCATTGCAGAAGCGCAGCATGCGGCATTTCTTGATAGGCACCACATAATCCTGATTAGGGTAGGTCGGAACAAGGGTCGTCGAGAAGACAAGCTCGTCGTCGGCATAGACCATCAGGTAGTCGTTGTTCATATTCCAGCTCTTTCCGACATAGCCTGTAGTGAAGCTTATGTAGTCGAACTCATTGCCCATATCAAACGTTGCGCATGCAGAGAGATTGCCGTCCCAGAAGGATGCTGTCTGATACAGGATTATTCCCTCCGAGAATTTTGATCCTCCCATCGAGAATGTAATATGGTCCGAAGAACCGTTATAAATCTGCTTCTTGACCTTGCCCACAACCTGGTAAGGCGTTATGTTGGAAATCAGCCTGCACACATCTGGCAGGTCCTTGAGTCTTGCATCAGGAGGTGCCAGCCCGTCCTCTCTCAGAGTCACATCCGCTTCCTGACCGTCAGGATAAACCATGATCTGAGCCATCTCGGCATGCGAGTCCCCTTCTGTCTGCTCGGTATGGAATGACAGCACCTGACAACCTGAAATATCGAGAACTATCTGTCTTGCAATCTCTCCTTCCTTGACTTCTATCTCCTCTATTATCTTCCCGTCCGCCTTGACGGTAACCCAGCCGGAACCGGCACCGCCGCCGAGGTCGTCATGACATCCGACAATGAAACTGACTTTCGAATACTGCCCATGAAGGTTGAAATATGCAAATCCTTTATTTGCGCCAATCAGAGCCATATTCATATCTCCCCTGAGGCCGTATTCATATGTCTGACGGTTAAGCATGATGTAATGATCATCTGGAGTCACTGCAGTCATATATTTGCTGAGATAATACGGCTTGATGTCTTTTACAAGCTCTTTTGGAGATGTCACCGGATCCAGCTGCTTCGTGACAGGCTTCGCTTCCTTTCCAGACTTCCAGAGTATCGCATCAGCAATAACAGGCTCGATGTCTTCAGCTGCAACCTTGAAGGTCAGGCGCTCCACCCCCGTGACATCGACAGCATATCGGCGCGGCGGCTCATATCCGCGCACCTTCTCATCGAGCAGCTTCCTGCCGTCGCCATGAACGGTGACTATACCCACCTCTTCCGTACATTCGGCATCATGCCCCAAAACGAATGTCAAAGATTCATACCTGCCTCCTAAGTCATATGTGACATATGAGCCCTCCCCGGACAATGTAAATCCGCCACATCCTGACTCGTCTCCCGCCATACGGACCTGCTTGGGATTCCTTGGGGCGTATTTGAAAACCGTACAGTCATCCGACTCGACAATGCTGCATTCATTGACCAGATAGATATTCCTTTCTTTTGGTTGTTCATTGACCTCCATATCCGGCTTGTCCTCCTCGGACTCATTATCACACCAGGAGAAAGGATTGATAACAATGATTAGTGCTATCAACAGAATCACATGAGACTTTTTCATAATTCAATAAGACAGGTTGTTCATTTCCACAAAGTTAGCAAAAACATTAACATCTGTCACAAAAATCCCGGGCAATATGTATAAGCCGGAGATTATGTAAAGCGAGTGCTCCGCATGCCGGTAGTGCAAGGCATTCCGGACAGGATGCATATATAACAAGGAGACTGGCCCGAAGGTCAGCCTCCTTGAAGAATACATAAAACTATATAACGAACTGCAGTAAATGATGTGTAAAGAACAAACTGTTTCTGTTAAAAAGTCAGTCTTCACACATCTCTGAATGTTACCGTCGTATAATGATGTCGTCAATGAAGAAGGACGAATCCGAAACCTTCTCGTCAAAGACACCAATACTGAGACTTGTATCAGATGATGCCCCACTAATCTTCACTGTGGCTTTGTGCCGGGAGTGCAGAAAATGTAAAACAACCGGGATTTTCCGTTGAGCCCTTAGAAAGCAGGATCAAGTGAAATACTGTTTGGAAATTTAGTCATTGAGCCGCTATAATTAGCACCGCTTGAACCGCGACGCAAGAAAATCGGGCAAAAACCCTGCGTCGCGGACGAAAAACCGGCAGATGTGATCAATTAAGCATCGCGACGCAGGGAAATCAATTCA
>CANBDX010000073.1 GCA_947367315.1 uncultured Bacteroidales bacterium
GGTTTATATAATTTTAGATATCTTAAAAAAAACAATTTTATAACTTGCCTTATATCGCCAAGAATCGTATCAGAATTACAATATGCAAAAAGAGATTTAGCAAAAAAGAAACCACTTATAATAAAGAACATGGACAGTGCTATCATAATTCCATTCACTTGAATAGCCATAGAAAAATTCTCTGGCCAAATTTGCTCATACCTATATGTAAAGTGAAATAGGACAATCCATACCATCAGTAAGCCTCTTGCCCCGGAAAGGCTCAAATTGTAATTGTTTCCCATCTAATTTAGTCCGCACTAATTCCCAATATCGTCCAATCTATTCCTTCCTCCAAACCATCTTATTAACAACTCCTGTATAGCTCTGGATAAGCTTCACGATCTTCGTACTGACATTTTCGTCCATATAGTTAGGAACCGGTATTCCGTTATCTCCGTTCCTGACCATCTCGACAGCTACATCAACAGCTTGGAGAAGATCGTGCTCGTTGATTCCTGCAAGGATGAAGCAACCCTTGTCAAGTGCTTCAGGACGCTCAGTAGAAGTACGGATGCAGACTGCCGGGAATGAACGGCCTACGCTTGTGAAGAACGAGCTTTCCTCTGGAAGTGTACCCGAGTCTGACACTACGGCGAAAGCATTCATCTGCAGGCTGTTATAATCGTGAAAACCCAGAGGTTCCTGACGGATCACGCGCGGATCGAGCTCGAATCCGGAAGACTCGAGACGTTTGCGGCTGCGCGGGTGGCAGCTGTAAAGGATCGGCATATCGTACTTCTCTGCCATCTTATTGATAGCGGTGAACAACGACAGGAAGTTCTTCTCTGTGTCGATATTCTCTTCGCGGTGGGCAGAGAGAAGGATATACTTGCCTTTCTCAAGACCGAGACGGGAATGTACCTCTGAAGCCTCTATCTCAGCAAGATTCTCATGGAGTACTTCCGCCATCGGAGATCCTGAAACATATGTTCTCTGAGGGGCTACGCTGCTGGCATTGAGGTAACGTCGGGCGTGCTCGCTGTAGCAGATGTTTACGTCAGAAATGATGTCCACTATACGACGGTTTGTCTCCTCAGGAAGACACTCGTCAAAGCAACGGTTACCTGCTTCCATGTGGAAGATAGGAATGTGGAGACGCTTTGCTCCGATAACAGATAGGCAAGAGTTTGTGTCCCCAAGCACAAGTACCGCATCAGGCTTGGTCTGTACCATAAGTTTGTATGATGCGTTGATGATGTTTCCCATTGTTGAACCAAGGTCGTCGCCTACTGCGTCCATGTAAACCTCTGGATCAGCAAGTTTAAGATCCTTAAAGAATACACCGTTGAGGTTATAATCGTAGTTCTGACCTGTATGCGCAAGGATGCAGTCGAAGTACTTGCGGCATTTGTTGATTACTGCTGCAAGGCGGATGATCTCAGGACGTGTGCCTACGATGATCAGAAGCTTGAGGCGACCGTCGTTCTTGAACTGGATGTCGCTATAGTTTGTTTTCAGTTCCATTATTCTACAGGTAAGAAGTAAGTATCAGGTTTGTTAGGATCGAAGATTTCGTTGCAGTACATTACTGTGACGAGGTTTTCGGTTTCAGAAAGGTTGATGATGTTGTGAGTGTATCCTGGGAGCATATGAACAGCTTCTATCTTGTCACCGCTGACCTCAAAGTCAAGGACTTCATCAGAGTCTATACGACGCTGCTGGATCAAGCCATGACCGCTTACAACGATGAAGAACTCCCACTTGGTGTTGTGCCAGTGCTGACCTTTAGTGATGCCAGGCTTGCTGATATTGATTGACACCTGACCACAATTGAGGGTATGAATAAGCTCTGTGAAAGAGCCCCTGTCATCAATATTCATCTTTAAAGGAAAAGCCACTTTCTCTTTAGGGAGATAGCTCAGGTAGGTGCTGTAGAGTTTCTTTGCAAAAGAGTTCTCTGGTATCTCCGGAATCGTAAGGGTCTTTGGCTGATCTGCAAAACTGTAGATAAGATCGACAATCTCTCCAAGGGTAATTTTATGAGTGACAGGACAATAGCAATAACGCCCACCATCAGCAGGCACAGTATCAACTCCATCAAACTCGCAACGATGCGCATCGCCCTTAAGCGCAGCAATCATCTCATCAACGAGATCATCGATGTAGAGAAGTTCCATCTCCACAGAACGGTCGTTAACCTGAATAGGAAAGTCATTAGCGATGTTGTTGCAGAAGGTTGCGACAGCAGAATTATAATTGGGACGGCACCATTTTCCAAAGAGGTTAGGAAAACGATAAACCAGGACTGGAGCGCCGGTTTCCCTCTCGTATCCGAACATCAGTTCCTCCCCAGCCTTCTTGCTCTTCCCATACTCGCTTGTGCCGAAGCGTCCCGAAAGAGTGGCCTGGATAGAACTAGAGATCATTACCGGGCACTTATTTCCGTATTTCTTAAGAGTATCAAGAAGAACTGAAGCAAAGCCGAAGTTCCCCTTCATGAAGTCTTCCTGGTTCTGTGGACGGTTCACTCCTGCAAGGTTGAACACAAAGTCGCAGTCACGGCAATAGCTTTCAAGTTCTTCCGGCGTTGAGTCAATGTCATATTCATATACTTCGCTGACTGTTACGTCGCCGTAGCACTTTGCTTTGCCAGACTTTATGTTATTTAATTGAGCGCAGAGATTCTTGCCTACAAAGCCTTTTGCGCCTGTCACCAATATTTTCAAAATCCTATTGTTTATCTATAAATTGTTCTTACCTTTGCAACAGCATACTGATTTATCGGTGGAATCGAATCCGAATTCACTAAAATTAAAAGAGTACTTTCATTTGTTGATGGTGCTCTTTTTTTTATCACCGACCGGATGAAGTACCTATTTGCAGGGGACCAATCCATTTCTCTCGATTAAATCAGCATGCATGTATATTTTTCAGTTGAAATTCGGATTCGTCAGCATCAAGGTGAGCTACGGATTCAGGAAGCATTGGTTTATTATAGGTTCCTACCGGATAAATATAACCAAGAGTGCTTCTTTCAAATTATATTTGAGGAAACGTAGACATTAGGTCTCTTCCTGCTTCCGCCATCCGGGTGTATGCCGAGCCGAAAGGCTCGGCATACTTTCTATTACTCAGAGCGGATGTCTCTTGCTTTGGCACGTGGAAGAAGGCCGAGGTCTTCCTGAATGAAGCGAAGACGCATAAGTTGCTCCTTCATTCCCTCAACATCAAGACGACGTGTATTATGCGAGTGATAGTCCTCGATCCGGGTCATATCCTCATTACCTTCTGTGAAAAATTTATCGTAGTTTAGATCACGGTTATCGCATGGGATTCGATAATAGTTACCCATATCTATAGCCTTGGCCATTTCTTCGCGGGTAACCAACGTTTCATATAGTTTTTCTCCATGACGTGTCCCAATAATCTTCACTTCAGTCTCACCATACTTAGGGGCAATCTTAGAATATATACCTTTGAGAGCAGTTGCCAATGTATCAAGAGTAGCTGCCGGAGCTTTCTGCACAAAAAGATCCCCATTATGACCATGCGTGAATGCATAAATAACCAAATCAACAGCGTCATCAAGTGTCATCATGAAACGTGTCATATTAGGATCAGTAATTGTTATCGGTTTACCTGCCATTATCTGTTCCACCCACAACGGAATTACTGAGCCGCGAGATGCCATTACATTGCCATATCGTGTACAGCAGATTGTTGTTTTAGCTCCTTCTCCCAACTCACGTCCCTTTGCAATCGCGACTTTCTCCATAAGAGCCTTGGATATACCCATAGCATTAATAGGATAGGCAGCCTTGTCCGTTGATAGTACAACGACATTCTTAACACCATGATCAATCGCTGAAAGGAGGACATTATTCGTACCAACTACATTTGTCATAGTCGCTTCCATTGGGAAGAATTCGCAAGAAGGGACCTGCTTAAGCGCAGCGGCGGCAAAGACATAATCTACACCACGCATTGCTACATTAACTGATTCTCTGTTTCGGACATCACCGATGTAGAATTTTACCTTCGATGCAACTTCAGGATAAGTAGCCTGAAGATGATGTCTCATGTCATCCTGCTTTTTCTCATCTCGCGAGAATATACGGATTTCCTTGATATCGCTTGTCAGGAAACGTCGAAGTACAGCGTTACCGAATGATCCGGTTCCTCCAGTAATAAGAAGGACTTTTTCTTTAAAAATACTCATAAATATATATTCTTACTATTTATCAATTTGATAATATTAAAAATGGCATTTTGGATTATCACAAATCTCTAATCTTGCATAAATCAGAATCGCTTACCAAACAACACCGCTAAAGCCGTCATAACCAGGATTTTGATATCAAATTTCCACGAACGATGACCTAAATAATAGAGATCGTATTCCAATCGTCTGAGCATTTTTTCCATGGTATCGGTATAACCGTTGTAAAATGTGGCATATGAAGTAACTCCTGGACGAATTTGATACAGATAGGTATACCTCTTATCATATTCAAGTATCTGATCGATAAAGTATGCACGTTCCGGACGCGGTCCGACTAATGCCATATCTCCCATAAACACATTCCAAAGTTGAGGTAATTCATCTATATGATGTCTTCGAAGAAATGCACCTGCCTTTGTAAGACGAGAATCTCCCTTTCCGCTTCCATGGCTCAACTCCGGGCCGAATTTTTCAGCATCTACACGCATAGTCCTGAACTTGTATATATTGAAGGGCTTACCGAAACGGCCGATTCTCTCTTGTTTGAATATCACAGGACCACCATCGTCAAGCTTGATAACTACATAGACGATTACGAAAACTGGCAGTGTCAATATAATCAATAAGATCGATACAATCAGGTCGAAAAGCCTTTTGGAGTTTCTGGCGAAAGCAGACATTCCATCTTCAATGTACATATCTTTCGGTACAAGGTGGCTTACTGGGGTGCAAACTGACAACTTCGAAGAGTTTTCCTGTTCTTCCCTTAATCTGATAACCCATCTATCATATTCTCTCATATCAAACGGTTTTAAAACATGCAGTGTTACCTCCTTATCAAAAACCGTGATAGGCTCACCAGAATCAGAAAAGATTTTTCTAAGAATATTGTTATCGACTACTACATACGGTAAAGCATATTCTGGAGAAAAGCCTCTGAAACAATCCTTATTGTTCCTCTTGACAATGAGCCTCAAAGCATATGCGGAATACCCATATGCGACCCATGAATAAGACATTTCATTATAATAGGCGTGAATAGTGTTCTGGTCATTAGCTTTTTCCTTGCTAATAATCTGACTTTTATCCATATTAAAGCTGTATAGGTTATTCCCCTTCCACCAGCTGCAAGGCATCGGGAGAGAGGTAGTTTGTAGTTACTGCGAGGAAGCCTGGAAGTTCCACCAGGACCCTGCGGTTTTTCTTTATGCGTACTATCCTGCCGGTGACGCCTTTGAAGGGGCCTTCAATGACTTCGACAGTCTGTCCTTCGCGAAGTTTCTCAGTGATTTCAGTCAGGTAAATCAGGTCTTCATCCAAAGATGAGGCCACTGTTATAAAGTCCTCCATCGCCTGTCCGGGGATGACGAGGGGCCGGTTGATGGTCCTGTCCCAGTAATAATTCACTGGAGCCTTCTCGCCGAAACTTCTGATGTAGGAATCCACGGAAGACCTTGTCCAGTACACGAAACAGAGGTTGCTTACAGCAGGTACCAGCTTCTTCTCCACCTGGCCGCCGACTTCCCTTCTGCGCCACATCATCGGTACGAAGGTCCTGACCCCAAGTTCATTGAGACTGTTCTGAACCTTCAGTTCGCGTGAGTATGTGGCACGAAGTGCAAACCACCTGTATTCCATGTCCTCCTTCATGATATTCCCCTCCCACAGGCACTGAAATAGGACACCCAGGAACCAGGCTCCGGGCATCCGAGATAATTATTTTCCACGTTACTAAACGGCCTTGCACTATCCAGCAACAAGTTGTCCTTTAGCATTCAACTATTTACAGTTTCAGGAGCCTGCATACTTCCTTTGCAAGCACCTGACGTTCATATTGACCACGCATGGCATGAAGACGGTGGCAGTCGGAACCGACCTCCGAATAATAGCCATTCTCCAGAAGCCATAAGGCCTTTTTATACGCCGTTTCGCCGTAAAAGCCCACGACAGACGGCAGGTTGAGCTGAAAACGGATACCCAGCTTCCTCAACTGCTCGTAATCCTTTTCCTTCAGATATCTGTATCTCTCGGGATGTGCCAGAAGCGGCCTGTAACCGGCACTCTGCATCCCCCTCAAAATCTCATAGAGATTGACAGGAGGTGATAAAGTGGATGTCTCCACCAGCACCATATCATCCTCCATGGTAAGAAGGTCACGTGCCCCGAGCCTTTCCTCAAAGACCGTGTCCAGCATATATTCGGCGGCAAGATGAAGTCTCACAGGGCCTTTATAGGCACATGTAAGCTCTTCGAATCTGGCCTTCAGAGCGTCTGTCGTATTAGGAACATCCTCCATTACATGAGGAGTACACCACACGTCAGTGACTCCAATGGACTCTTCGTAGGAAAGCACGTCCAGAGAGTCCTCCAGAGTCTTGATGCCGTCATCCACTCCGAAAAGGACATGGGTGTGACGGTCTGTCTTTCCCTGAAGAAATCCGCTTTCAAAGAGCGAAACCTTCCTTTTGGCAAGAAAATCAAAGAGTCCCATCTGTATATTTCAATTTTTATTCTTCGTTTCCGTAGCCGTAGCCATAGCCATAACCGCCCTTGCCGTAACCATACTTCTTGAAGTTGTACTGTACAGCATTGAGGACGAGAGCCATATGGCTGAACTTACCTGAACGGTAAAGCTCCTCCACAAGCGGAAGGACATCCTTTGTCATGAGATTAGACCTCATGACAAGAATGGTCATATCCACAAACTCAGTGACGATGTTGGCATCGGCAATGATGTCGATCGGAGGACAGTCGATGAATACATAGTCATATTCATTGCGCATATCCTCAAGCATATCCCTGAACTTCTGAGTAAGAAGCAGCTCGGTCGGGTTAGGAGGAAGTGTACCTACAGGAAGGACAAACAGGTTCTCGCTTATCTGGTCAGCATAAGGTCTGTAGTCATCCACCTTTCCGTTGAGATATGTAGCCACACCACTATGGTTGATATCAAGCGCCTTGCTGAGCGAAGCCTTTCGGAGATCCAGGTCTATAAGAAGCACCTTCGCACCCTTCAAGGCCATACTTGCAGCCATATTCATGATGGTAAAGGTCTTTCCTGCTCCAGGATTGAATGATGTGAGCATGATGACCTTGCTCTTGTCCGATTTTCCGAGCATCAGGTCCACATTCGTCCTGAGCACACGGTATGCCTCGTTCATCATGTCTCTCTTTCCTGGCTCCACAATGATGTGACTGCCGTTATCGGACTTACCCTTCACCGTATGCAGAGGTATTTCCGCAAGGAAAGGAACAGACAGATGTCCCAGATCTGCCTTCGTCCTGATAGACCTGTCGAGGGTCTTGCGAAGGAAGTAATAAGCAAAAGGAACACCACATCCAAGCACAAGCGCCACAAGGATAATCATCATCATGTTAGGAGCCACAGGCTCTGAAGGACCGTTAGGATTCATGAGCACACGTGTATTTCCTACATTGATCAGGGCAGCAAGCTCGTTTTCCTCACGCTTCTGGAGAAGGAACATATAGAGCTGCTGGGTTACCTGCTGCTGACGCTCGATGGAAAGAAGCTGAAGCTCCTGACCTGAGCTTGAAGACATACGCTCGAGTATCTGCTTCTCCTGGCTGTTGATCTTGGTGAGCTGGAGATCCAGTGTGGCTATAAGATTCTCAATAGAGCGGAGGATTGCCGAACGGATTGATGACAGCGACGCATTAAGGTCAGCAATGAGAGGGTTCTTCTCACCGCTGCCGGCGAGAAGCCTGTCCCTCTGAAGGACAATCTCGTTATACTCCTTAATCTGATTCTCCACCGAAGAACTTGTAAGTCCGAGGTTAGAAGGTATCAGCGACATGCTGTTTGCAGGATCGTTCAGATATTCCTTTATGAACTTCGCGATAGAAAGCTGGTTATTCACTTCAAAAGCCCTGGTAGCATAATGGCTGGACTCATCGATATAAGTCTGGGCTGCCGCCTTGATGTCGGTAAGGTTATTGGATGCCTTATATTTCTTGAGGGCTTCCTCTACAGTGGCGAGCTCGCGCTCTATCACCACAAGACGCTCGTTGATGAACTCCGTGGTATTGATGGCCGAACGGTTCTTATTATTGATCCACACCTCATTGTAAACATCGATGAGAGCGCTGAGAATTGCTGAGGAACGTGACGGATAGGTGTCGTTCATCGAAAGCACAATCACAGATGACTCCTTGCCTGAAAGACTGATATTCAACTTCTTGCAGTACGACTTTGCAACCGCCATGCTGTTGGCCCATGATATACGGATTTTATGCTTGAATTCCTCGATATCCTCAGTAGGATATATTATGAGCGATCCTACAGGTGTCTGCACTGTATCCCCAAGCGTTGCCACCACAACGTCGTCAAGCTTCTCTTTCTTGATACGGAACTCCGAAAGAGACACCTTGCCTCCGCCCATATTCTCTGCCGTGAATGAAAAGCCTGAATAAGGGTTATCGCCGGCAAGGCGCATTGCGACAGGTGAGTTCTTATAAAGTTCGACATTTCTGAGGAGCTGCTTCTCGACATATCTGGTTTCGAGTCCGAGGCGCTCCACAACCACTTCCATAAGGTCCGGAGAAGAAAATGCCTCTATTTCGTTTTCCACACTGTTGAAGCTGCGGAGCCTCATCATACCGGCAGAAGCCACGCCAAGGTTACGCATGGTAGCATCCTGGTCACTCTCGTCGATGAGCACCTTTGCACTACGGTTATACACATTCGGAGTACGGTAAAGATAGAATGCCGCACACACAAGGCACACGAATACCGAAAGGACATACCACCACTTGTGGGCCCAGATCATTGTCCACAATTCCGCAAGCTGGATTGTAGACTCCTCCTCATGCTGATAAATCTGATTGTTGTTATTTTCCGTCATAGCTTGAACTTTTCCATTAAAGGTTACCGGTCGCACTAAGGATACCGATGATGAGTGATGCCAAAGATACAAGGAGAGATCCTCCTGAAACGAATATGCTGGTCATACGGAGAGACTTGTCGTCTGTTGTAGACTGACGCGCCTTGATTTCGCTCGGCTGTACATAAACGACGTCGTTCTGCTGAAGATAGTATGCAGGGGAATTGAACATGCTCACGTCGCAAAGATTGACCTCATATATCACACGCTCTCCATCCCTCTCACGGATGACAGACACGTTTTCACGAAGACCGAAAATGGTGAGGTCACGGGCAAGGCTTATTGCCTGAAGGATTGTCACCTTGTCGCCCTGGATGGTGTACGTACCTGGAGAATTGACCTCGCCGATCACAGAGACCTTGAAGTTCATGAACTCCACAGTAACCACAGCATCAGTCAGAAGGCCGTCGTTGATGAGTTTGTTCTTGATGAGCTCCGAGAGTTCCCAACGGGTAAGTCCGGAAACCTTGATAGGTCCAAGGACAGGGAAATCGATCATACCGTCATTATCCACCACATATCCCATAAGGCGCTGCTGGTAGCTGCTGGTCACCACCTCCGATCCGGCCTGGTAGCTGATCACAGGAAGGTTGAACATAGCGACAAGCTCGGGATTACGGCTTGAAACCACAATGGAGAGCATGTCCTTCGGCTGTATCACGATGCCGGCATGCTTGTCTATCTGCTCCGGATGGTTTACCACCCTGTTCTGGAAATAGGCGATATCCTTGACCGATCCGCACGAAGACAGAATCATAGCCAGGACAGCCAACACGATAAAGGAATTTCTTTTGAATATCATAATACGTCAATAATTATCCGGTCTTTATACGTGCACACACGCGCATGCACACGAATTGTCAAAGATAGGGATTTTTGCAGGATTTTGCAAAAAATAAACCGAAGGCACTATAAGAAAAGCCACCTTTCAAAGTCGAAAGATGGCTATGTGGAGATGGGCGGACTCGAACCGCCGTCCAAACACCGCACCAGAGAGCTTTCTACACGCTTAGTCTTCCTTTGGTTTTCGACGTACGGCTGCCGGGAGACAGGCCATCGTACGCTTATCCTCTAAATCTTAGCGAAGCTTAAAGGAGTCGCTTCGAGCATCCGGTTTGGATGATACCCCGATTTCCAGCCATAACCGGCCTAAAGGCTGGAGGGATACTCGTCGGCGAGGTAGCCTTGACCCCGCGGATTAAGGTAGTGTGCTTTGCAGACTACGCAGCGAGTGCATAAGAGTTGTTGCCAACTAATTGTTTGAAGGTCGAGATTTACGGGCTGGCCTACAGAGCCCGGCGTGCTTACCGTCCAATGTCTGATGCTGTCAAAACCAAAACATCCCCAATGAACAGAATGCAAAGATAGTGAAAATTTATCTGTTTCCCGAAAAAAATATTTCAAAGATCTCCACGCTTAGCCGGCCAATCAATGACCTCATGATTAGTGACTGCGGAAATGCCGTAGCATGTGAGCAAGCGTAGCATAACACCATGCACCCAGCGGAGCGAGCCCCATGCTCGGGCCGAAGCATATATACCGCACGGACAACGGATAATCAATTCTTTTTTTTAATAAAGTTTGCAGATTCAAAAATTAGTCGTATATTTGCATTCCCAATTCGGGAGCATAGCTCAGTTGGTTTAGAGCATCTGCCTTACAAGCAGAGGGTCGGGGGTTCGACTCCCTCTGCTCCCACCAGAAAGGGGATGACTAATAAGGTCATCTCCTTTTTCTTTTATATATGCCACGCTACCACAACAACCAATCCACATAACTGCCACAGTATTAACTACTTATGTATATAGACCTGCGGCAATTGTCACAGGTCTATATGCGTAATCGTAA
>CANBDX010000074.1 GCA_947367315.1 uncultured Bacteroidales bacterium
GTCATTAGATTTGCAGGAGATTCGGGAGATGGTATGCAGCTCACCGGGTCTCTTTTTGCAGATATGTCAGCCATCTTCGGTAACGAACTTTCCACATTCCCGGACTATCCGGCAGAAATCAGAGCTCCTCATGGCACCGTTTCAGGCGTTTCAGGCTTCCAGGTGCATATCGGCAGCGAGCAGATCACAACCCCTGGAGACTTCTGTGATCTTCTCGTGGCGATGAACCCGGCAGCGCTCAAGGCTAATGCAAAGTGGCTCAAGAGAACGGCCATGGTACTCATCGACTCGGATACCTTTGACGAGGACGGACTCAAGAGGGCTGGCCTCAAGAACGATCCTATCGCCGAACTCTACATAGAGGACAGGACCATAATAGTGGCGCCTATCACTACTCTTACACATGAGAGCCTCAAAGACAGCGGACTGGACAAGAAGACCATCGAGAAGTGCAAGAACATGTTTACCCTTGGTATGGCATGCTATATCTACAACCGTCCGATGGAGTATATCTTCCAGTATCTCGAGCGCAAGTTCGGAAAGAAGAAGCCTCAGCTCATTGAGCCGAACAAGAAGGTTCTTCAGGACGGATATAACTATGCCGCCAATATCCAGGCCATCCCTAATACATATAATATCGAACCGGCACATCAGCCTAAGGGACTTTACAGGAACATTACCGGTAACCAGGCTACGGCATGGGGACTTCTTGCTGCAGCCGAGAAGGCAAACCTTCCTTTGTTCTGCGGCTCCTATCCAATCACTCCTGCTACAGGCATTCTTGAGGAGCTCGCTATCCATAAGAGTCTCGGAGCCAAGACACTTCAGGCTGAAGATGAAATCGCCGGCATATGTACTGCAATCGGTGCGGCATTCGCGGGCAACCTTGCAGTGACCACAACTTCCGGTCCTGGACTTTCGCTGAAGTCCGAGGCAATGGGACTTGCTGTCATGACAGAGCTTCCGCTTGTGATTGTGGACGTGCAGCGTGCAGGCCCTTCGACCGGTATCCCTACAAAGACAGAGCAGACGGATCTAAACCAGGCCCTTTATGGACGTAACGGAGAGTGCCCTATGGTAGTCATGGCGGCTCATTCGCCTGCAGGATGCTTTGATGCGGCATTCAATGCGGCGAAGATCGCCCTTGAACATATGACCCCGGTGCTCCTGCTTACAGAAGGTTTCCTCGGTAACGGTTCGGAGCCTTGGCATATCCCGTCAATGAAGGATTACCCGAAGATCGTGCCTCCGTTTGCTCAGCCAAACACACCATACAAGCCTTTCCAGAGAGATCCGGAGACTCTTGCGCGCAGGTGGGCTGTTCCTGGAATGGCAGGATGCGAGCATCGAGTAGGCGGACTTGAGAAAAATCACGAAGGAGTACTTTCTTCCGATCCTCAGAATCATGCGCTTATGGTCAGGGAACGTGAGGAAAAGGTACAGCGGGTTGCGAACTATATCCCTGAACTTCAGGTAAACGGTCCGGAGAGCGGAAAACTTCTCGTAGTGGGCTGGGGTGGAACATTCGGACACCTTCTCTCGGCAGTTCAGGAAGTGCGCGAAGAAGGAATGGATGTGAGCTTTGCTCATTTCGACTATATAATGCCTCTGCCGAAGAATACCAGGGAAGTGTTTGAGAAGTTTGACAGGATTCTTGTATGCGAGCTCAATAACGGACATTTCGTGAACTATCTCCGCGGAGTGATGCCTCAGTTCAGGTATGAGCAGTTCAACAAAGTGCAGGGACAGCCGTTCCTCGTGCAGGAGATTGTTTCAGCCATCAAAAGCGGATGCGAAAGAATCGGTAACGATAAAAAATAAAACACTATGCCAAGATATACATTCAAAGAATTCAAGAGTGACCAGGAAGTAAGATGGTGCCCCGGTTGTGGCGACCATGGTGTGCTTGCAGCCCTGCAGAGAGCCCTCCCGGACGTGACCGAGGCCTTGGGCTACAGCAAGGAGAGATACGTGGTTGTGTCCGGCATCGGATGTTCTTCACGCCTTCCTTATTATATGAACACATATGGCTTCCACAGTATCCACGGCCGTGCGACAGCCATTTCTACCGGTATCAAGGTGGCTAATCCGGACCTTACCGTATGGCAGGCATGCGGCGACGGTGATGCGCTCGCAATCGGTGGAAACCACTTCATACATGCCATCAGAAGGAATGTCGATATAAACATCATCCTGTTCAACAATCAGATCTATGGTCTGACAAAGGGCCAGTATTCTCCAACTTCCCGTTTCGGAGCGATTTCTAAGACCTCCCCTTACGGAACGGTTGAGCATCCTTTCAATCCTGGCAGTCTTGTGCTTGGTGCAAAGGGAACCTTCTTTGCCCGCAGTCTGGATTCGGAGCTGAAACTTTCGTCTGAGATTATGCTCGCTGCCGCGAAGCATGACGGATGTTCAGTGATGGAGATGCTTACAAACTGTGTGATATTCAACGACGGAGCGCACAAACTAATCTCCGATAGGGAATATCGTGCAGACAGAACCATCGTCCTGCGTCATGGTGAGAAGATGATTTTCGGAAAGAACAAAGACAAAGGTATCGTTCTTGACGGCATGGGCCTGAGGGTCGTAACGATAGGGGAGGACGGCATAACTGAGGACGACATCCTCATACATGACGCTCATTCGGAAAATGTCGGTATCCATATGATGCTTGCAGATATGAAATATCCTGAATTCCCTGTGGCTCTGGGCGTCATCCGCGATGTGAAGGATGTGACCTACGACGACGGTGTGCGTGACCAGGTGGCCGAGGTGAAGGCCAAGTCAAAGATCCAGTGCGTGGACGACCTGCTCCGCAGCGGAAGTACATGGGAAGTTAAATGACAGCTTGCATGTCATCCTGAGGAGCCCGCAGGGCGACGTAAGGATCTTAAATAAAATGTAACCAATAATAATAACACAAAACATGAACACACAAGAACTAATGGCCAAACTCCAGGCCAAGTATCCTTACGAGAAGGAATATCTCCAGGCGGTACATGAAGTGTTGGAGTCTATCGAAGAAGTTTACAACCAGCATCCTGAATTTGAGGACGCAAAGATCGTAGAACGCATTGTCGAGCCTGAGCGCATCCTCACCTTCAAGGTGACATGGATTGACGATAACGGTGAAGTTCAGACCAACACCGGATACAGAGTGCAGTTCAATTCTGCCATCGGACCTTACAAGGGCGGTCTCCGTTTCCATCCTTCTGTAAATCTCTCCATCCTGAAGTTCCTCGGTTTCGAG
Organism: uncultured Bacteroidales bacterium; assembly: GCA_947367315.1. Taxonomy (GTDB): domain Bacteria; phylum Bacteroidota; class Bacteroidia; order Bacteroidales; family UBA932; genus Cryptobacteroides. The sequence continues at coordinate 3,254 of CANBDX010000074.1, forward strand.
CAGACATTCAAGAATGCCCTCACAACCCTTCCTATGGGTGGCGGCAAGGGTGGTTCAGACTTCAACCCGAGAGGTAAGTCGGACGCTGAGATCATGCGTTTCTGCCAGGCCTTCATGCTTGAACTCTGGAAGATCCTCGGTCCTGACCAGGACGTTCCTGCAGGTGACATCGGAGTGGGCGGACGCGAGATCGGCTACATGTACGGTATGTACAAGAAGCTTGCGCAGCAGTACAACACAGGTGTCCTCACAGGCAAGGGACTCACTTGGGGCGGCTCGATCCTCCGTCCGGAGGCAACTGGCTTCGGTGCAGTTTACTTCGTTCAGCATATGCTTCAGATGGCCGGCAAGGACATCAAAGGCAAGACCATCGCCCTCTCCGGCTTCGGTAACGTAGCATGGGGTGCCGCAACAAAGGCTACCGAGCTCGGTGCAAAGGTCATTGCGATTTCTGGCCCTGACGGAGCTATCTACGATCCTGAGGGAATGAATGCCGAGAAGATCGCATACATGCTTGAGCTCCGTGCTTCAAATAATGACGTCGTTGCTCCTTTTGCAGATAAGTTCCCTTCAGCTACATTCTATCCTGGCAAGAAGGCATGGAGCATCAAGTGCGACATCGCTATGCCATGTGCGTTCCAGAATGAGATGACAGGTGCTGATGCTGAGGAACTCCTCGCAAACGGTACATGGCTTGCTGCCGAGGTTTCCAACATGGGATGTACTCCTGAGGCTATCGCTGCATTCCAGAAGGCAGGCATCATGTTCGCTCCAGGTAAGGCTGTGAATGCAGGAGGTGTGGCTACTTCAGGTCTCGAGATGACTCAGAATGCTATGCATATAAGCTGGGGCCCTGCAGAAGTGGATGAAAAGCTCCACAGCATCATGTCGAATATCCACGATGCATGCGTCAAGTACGGTACCCAGCCTGACGGCTACATCAACTACGTGAAGGGTGCTAATATCGCCGGCTTCATGAAGGTTGCGCAGGCTATGCTTGAGCAGGGAATAATTTAGTGATTTTTGATTGCTTTATTATAAATAAAGACTAACTTTGCGCCCGTTTTTTTACGGGCGCAATTTATTATTAACAAAAATACTGACTTATGTTTAAGATTTTCCCTGGATATGACCTCGTAGAGGCCTACCACAACTGGAAGAAGGCGCACAAGACAGACGACAAGACAGTCTCAAGACTGATCCGTCTTGCGATCGCTGTGATTGCCGCCCTTACCGTATGGTTCCTTCCTTTGGAAAACTGGATCGACGGCATTACGGTCATCCAGCAGAGAACTCTGGCTATCTTCCTTTGGGCCATCCTCATGTGGCTCTTTGAGGCTGTGCCTGCATGGACCACTTCTGTAATGGTTGTCGTGCTTCTTCTGTTCACGACATCAAACAGCAGCCTCGTGCTTTTTGAGAACGCTGCTCCCGAGGTGCTTGGAGCTCACACAAGCTACAAGTCACTTCTCCATTGCTTCGCAGACCCTATCATCATGCTCTTCATCGGAGGTTTCGTGCTTGCCATTGCAGCTTCGAAGACAGGTCTCGACCTCTTCCTTGCGCGTGTGATGCTCAAGCCTTTCGGCAAGAAGCCTAAGTGGGTTCTTCTCGGCTTCCTCATGGTGACAGGCGTATTCTCGATGTTCCTCAGCAACACTGCAACTGCTGCGATGATGCTCACCTTCCTCGGCCCTGTCCTCAAGGCTCTTCCTGCGGACGGAAAGGGAAAGACTGCTCTTGCTCTTGCAATTCCTATTGCAGCCAACGTCGGTGGTATGGGTACCCCTATCGGAACACCTCCGAATGCGATTGCCCTCAAGTATATGTCCGAGATCGGAATCAATGTCGGCTTCGGTGAGTGGATGGCTTTCATGATTCCTTTCACCCTGCTTCTTCTCTTCCTTGCATGGGTCATGCTCCTCAAGCTCTTCCCATTCAAGGCTAAGGAAATCAACCTCAATATCGAGGGTGAACTCAAGAAGGACTGGAGGTCTGTAGTTGTCTATATTACATTTATCTGTACTGTACTTCTGTGGGTTCTCGACAAGGCTACAGGTGTGAATGCAAACGTTGTAGCAATGCTCCCTGTGGGTGTATGCGCCATCATCGGTGTTCTTACCAAGCGTGACCTTGAGGAGATCAGCTGGTCAGTCCTCTGGATGGTTGCCGGAGGTTTCGCCCTCGGTGTGGCTCTCCAGGAGACCGGTCTTGCAGGTACTCTGATCGACGCTATCCCATTCGGCTCATGGCCGGCAGTAGTGATGGTAGTAGGCTCAGGCCTTATCTGCTACGCAATGGCAAACTTCATCTCACATACCGCAACAGCATCGCTCCTCGTACCTATCCTTGCAGCTGTAGGTGCAAGTGCAGCGGTAGCAGAGAACCTCATGCCTCTTGGCGGTGTTTCAACACTCCTTATCGGTGTGGCTATCGGTTCATCTCTCGGTATGGTGCTTCCTATCTCTACTCCGCCGAATGCCATTGCGGCTTCGACCGGTATGATCGAGCAGAAGGAGATGATCAAGACTGGTCTCATCATGGGTGTCCTCGGCCTTGTAATCGGATATGCGATGCTTATCGTTCTCGGCTCAAACGGCCTTATTTAACACGGACGACATTTTATAATGATGGAGAGAATCTTCTTATGGGGATTCTCTCTTGCTTTTTAATTATAAATTGCCCAACTTTACGTCCCTAAATTTTTAAAAGACATGTCCTATTTTTCTTTTTTGGGTCATCCCATGAATGTAAAACGCTGTGTATCGTTTCTGATAGTGTGCGTTTTCACCTTTTTCCTAGCTCTTGTCCCTACTTCCTTTTTCGGAACTGATCCTGTTACGGGCGAAAATCTTTTCACTCTGACTCAGCAGAGGGTAATCGCGATCTTCGTATTCACAGCGATGATGTGGATTCTTGAAGTTATCCCGACATGGACTACTTCCGTTGTTGCGATAGTGTCAATACTCCTGACGACATCCAATAAAGGTCTCGGCTTCCTGATCACAAAGGAAAATGTAGGTACTCTTACGAATTATAAGGATATAATGGCGGCGTTTGCGGACCCTGTCATCATGCTCTTCCTCGGAGGTTTCGTGCTTGCATTTGCCGCCACCAAGGTGGGTCTTGACGTACAGCTCGCGAAGGTCATGCTCAAGCCTTTCGGCAAGAATCCTAAGGCGGTACTTCTCGGAGTCCTTCTTGTAATCGGATTCTTCTCGATGTTCATGAGTAATACGGCTACAGCTGCAATGATGCTTACCTTCCTTACCCCGGTGCTTGCCACACTCCCTAAGGATGGAGGCGGAAGAATCGCGCTGGCCCTGGCTATTCCGATTGCCGCAAACCTCGGAGGTATGGGTACCCCTATCGGAACTCCTCCTAATGCTATTGCCCTTGGCGCTCTTCAGGAAGCCGGATACAATATCACATTTGCCGGCTGGATGCTCAGGATGGTTCCTTATGTAATTGTGATGCTTCTTTTTGCCTGGGTGCTTCTGATGAAGATGTTCCCTTTCAAGGCAAAGACAATAGAGCTTAAAATCGAAGGCGATCCTGTGAAGGTCACTCCTTTCCAGAAATATGTGGTATGGGTGACATTCGCCCTCACCATCATTCTCTGGGTGGGAGAAAGCTTGTTCAAAGTGAATTCCAATATAGTTGCAATGATTCCGTTTGCCGTATTCTCGGCTACAGGTATCCTCAAGGCCCGTCATCTTGAACATATCAACTGGGCCGTACTCTGGATGGTTGCCGGAGGATTCGCTCTTGGAACGGCTCTTAACCAGACCGGACTTGCAACCCGACTCATTGAAATTGTGCCTTTCGCGAGCTGGAATGCAATTGTGGTAATGGCGGTAGGTGGTCTTATCTGCTATTTCCTTTCTAACTTCATTTCCAACTCTGCCGCTGCCAACCTTGTGGTACCTATTCTCATTGTGGTAGGCAAAGCGATGGCCGGTAATCCGGCATTCGAGTCTATGGGTGGTGTGCCTGCAATGATTGTGGGTATAGCAATTTCTGCATCTGTTGCAATGTGTCTGCCTGTTTCGACTCCGCCTAATGCATTGGCTCATTCGACAGGTATGATCACGACAAAGCAGATGGCAACTGTAGGTATAACCATCGGTGTGGTCGGCTTTATCCTCGGCTATGCCATGCTGATTCTTATCGGATTCTAAATCCACCCTTGTCATCCCGAGCGAAGTCGAGGAATCTATAAAACAAAATATAATGAAAAAGACAATATTACTAATATCTGCCTTACTGACAATCCTTCCAGTCTTCGCCTCTGAGAAAGAAGCGAAGAAGGAGGAGAGTCCGGTTAAGGAACATCTTCAGAACCATTTCAAGCTGTATGGTTTCATAAGGAACTATTTCGTGTTCGACACTCGTGAAAGCGTGTCCGGAACAGGAAACCTGTTCTATTATCTTCCGAAGGATCTTAATCTCAATGATGCCGGTCAGGACCTCAATGCACAGCCTTCGTTCCGTTTCCTGGCCCTGACTTCCCGCGTCGGACTGGATGTGAACGGTTACTATATCAATAATCTTCATTTCGGCGCGAAGGTGGAGGCGGACTTCTACAGCGGTCTGAGCGGATCTACCGGCACTGCTACCATGCGTCTGCGCCAGGCCTATGCCACAATAACATGGAAAGACCTCCCGTTGTCAGACGAGAAGAAAGCTTCTGTCGGTTTGAAGATCGGTCAGGCATGGCATCCTATGGCTGCCGACTTTCCTCATGTATTCAGCCTTGAGGTTGGAGCTCCGTTCGGACCGTTCTCCCGCACTCCTCAGGTGACAATGGATGCGAGCCTCGGGGGTAACTGGACCATCACTGCCTCAGCTCTTTGGCAGATGCAGTACACGTCTATGGGACCATCATGGAACTCAACAAAGAAGACTTATGAAGCGGCTGCTTCTGCTGATTATATGAAGTATTCCTGCGTTCCGGAAATGTATGCAGGCGTCACTTATAAAAACGAGGTATTCCTCTTCAGGGCAGGTGTGGACATGCTCAGCATCACTCCGCGCATCCAGAATATGAAGGAGGGTGCGGATGGCAAGTATACTGCATATAAGGTGAATGAACGTCTGACCACAGTATCCCCGTTCGCATATGTCCAGTATGCCAAGGGACTCTTCTCTGTAAGGGCCAAGACCATTTACGGTCAGGGCGGCGAACATTTCAACCTCATGAGCGGATATGTGAAGGTGGGTGCGAATGAGGATGGCAGCTGGGAATATGCTCCTCTACGCAACACATCTTCGTGGCTCTCCCTTTCTTACGGCAAGACATGGCAGGGAGTGCTCTTTCTTGGCTACATGAAGAACCTTGGTCTGGCAGATGGTGTCTCTAAGACCCCGGTTGCCCAGAGTGATATATATTTCTGCAAGAACGGATTCCCGAACCTTACACAGATGTACCGTATTCAGCCGGAACTTATATATAATATAGGTAAGCTTAACCTTGGACTTGAGTATCAATATACCGCGGTTCAGTACGGCAAGAATTTCAACAATCGCGCTCTTGTGACCGATGATCTTCATTGGGTAGTAAACCATAGAATACAGATGATGGTGAAATATAATTTCTAAGATTAAGAGAAGAGATTTTTTAAAGACTTCTGCAATGGCTGCACTTTCAGGCGCAGCCATGATTTTGCCCTCGTCAGTGACCTCGGCGGCAAATGAGAGTGCTTCGGGGGATGTTCTGAGTTCAGTTTCCGTCCTGACGGGAAGTTCAAGGTCATGCAGCTGACAGATACTCATTATGTGTCGGGTAATCCCAAGTCTCAGCGGGCCCTGCGTAATATTGTGGAAATGCTTGATATGGAAAAGCCGGATCTTGTCATTCATACCGGCGATGTCATATGGGGTAATCCAGCCGCACAGAGCTTCAAGGAACTATTTCAGCCGTTAGTGGACAGGGGAGTCCCTTTTGTTGTCGCCCTTGGTAATCATGACAGTGATTTCGAACTCAGCAGAAAGGAGGCTTTTGATGTAGTCCGCACTATTCTGGGGAACAAAAACTCTCCGCTTAAGGAAGGTGTGCATGGCTTTTCCAATGATGTGATTGTGCTTTCTTCTCCTAATGGCGTTGAAAGGGCTTTCTATATCTTCGATACAGGAAACCGTATAGAATACCGTGGCGAGAAGGGATACGATTACATCCGTCATAGTCAGATAGCATGGTACAGGAGGTGTAGTGAGGCTTTGACCAGGGCTAATGGTGACAAGCCTGTCCCTTCTATGGCTTTCTTCCATATTCCCGTAAAGGAATTCAATGATGGAGTCCGCGACACCCGCAGGAGCATGATCGGATATTTCTCTGAAGAACCATGTTCATCACTTTATAATTCGGGTCTGGTGGCAAACTTCAAGGAACTCGGTGATGTGGAGGCAATTGTATGCGGACATGATCATGACAATGATTTTGTGATGAAGCATGGAGACATGTATTACATGTACGGACGATACAGCGGTGGTGACACCGTGTATAACCATATCGGACCAAGCGGAGCCAGGATATTTGAATTTACCAGCGGCGAACCTGGTTTCAGGACATATGTCAGGCAGTTCGGCAAAGGAGTATTTCAGGATGTCACTCTGAAAAGAGATGTGAAGAGCATCCTTCGGTCAGCTCCTAAGGAGTAAGATGAGGATGAAATGAAAAAAGTCTGATCGAGTAGTTATTTTGATGACCGCTTGTGCGACTTATGGCCATTTCATGCCGAAGCAGTACAGCGTTATCAGTGACTGCATGAATGCCGTGGCATGTGAGCGGGGCATAACCTCATACTCCCTGCGGAGCGAGCCTCATGCTCCGGCCCAGGCATTTTTACTGCACGGATTGTTTTGTGCTGTCTTCATGTTCTCTCCTTCATATCCATTCTGTGTCCGTGCTTTGGGCATCGCGATCATGTGGGTTGTGCTAATTTATTGGTTTTGAATCAATTAGGCTCTTGCTTCCGTCCTCGGTACGTCTATCTTGGTGAGGGATTGCGGACGGATGTTTTGTGTAATGGTCTGATTGTCAGCTTTTTATGAATCCATCGGTGTCTAGGTGCCTCTGCTTGCGTTTCCTTGCAGACTGTGGTTTTGATGTCATCGCTGCATGAAAGTGCGATTTTATGTAGCGATTGCTTTCGAAGATGTCATAATCACGATGCTTTGTGCTGGTGCTGGCGCCGGTGACTGAATATTCTGTATCGCTAATCCCCACAGGTTCAATTTCTTAGCTGTCCGAGTGGATTTCCGTCCTGAAAAAGGTTCATGAATTGTGTCAAAAAAGTTTGGAGAATTGGAAAAAAGTCGTACCTTTGCACTCCCTTTGAAAAACGGGTAGGCTGTAAGGCCGGTAGTTCTTACGAAGACTGACGCATGAATAAAAAACTGAAAAAATTGACAAAAAATTTGGAAGTTAAAAAATAATGCGTACCTTTGCAGCCCCGTTCGAAAAACGGGCCTCGGAAGAGGTTTTAAAAGTTCATTGAAAAGACTGATTACTGTACAAGAAGCAAGTACCGAGAAATACAATTTATCGAGAAGCGTTAATTCTTTTGAAAGGATTATAAGTGTC
>CANBDX010000075.1 GCA_947367315.1 uncultured Bacteroidales bacterium
AACTTCGCTAAGGTTGTTTCATGGTATGACAACGAGTGGGGTTACTCAAACAAGGTTCTCGAGATGGCTCGCGTTATTGCAAAGTAATCTGACCTTAACAGAAACTTTTAATGGTCGCTTTCCTTCTGGAAGGCGACTTTTTTCTTATCTTTGCACCCCGAAAACAATAAGTATATAAGAATGAAAATTTTCAATAGGGGGGAGAAGCCGTCGTGGGGTGTGTCCCTGATACCGTTTATAGTTCTTGTCGCTGTCCTTGTTCTTGTAATAAAGGGCTTCGGTGCAGATGCTCTTTCCGGAGGCAGCCAGGTGGCCCTTATGTTTGGGGCGGGTGTGACAGTGGCTATTGGAATGGTGTTTTATCGTATTCCGTGGAAGGAATTCGAGAATGCAATGATCGATAATATCAGCTCGATCGCTACTTCCATAATAATACTCCTGCTGATCGGAGCCGTTGCCGGTTCCTGGATGATAAGCGGAGTCGTGCCTACATTGATATATTACGGAATGAAAGTGATTACACCGGGTATCTTCCTTTTCGCGACGTGCGTCATAAGCGCGTTCATTGCTGTGATGACCGGAAGTTCATGGACTACAATCGCCACTATAGGAGTCGCTCTGGTGGGAATCGGAACGGCGCAGGGATTCGATCCGGGCTGGACAGCTGGAGCAATCATATCAGGTGCATATTTCGGAGATAAGGTTTCCCCTTTATCTGACACCACGGTTCTGGCATCCTCATCTTCCGGTACTCCTCTTTTCACCCATATCAGGTTCATGATGATTACGACGGTTCCGTCTTTCATTATATCGATAATCATATTTTTTGTCGCCAGTCTGCTGCATGAGACCCCAGATACGGCGATGACAGCGGATTTCGCACATGACCTTAAGGAGACATTCAATATTTCTCCATGGCTTCTGCTTGTGCCTGTGCTGACAGGCCTTCTCATTGCGCGTAAAGTTCCGGCAATAATTACTCTATTTGCCGCCTCTGTCATTGCGGGTATATTCGCGCTGATATTCCAGTCGCATATCCTGGCTGAAGTGGCAGCCGGGGGAGAGGTGTCTGGCGGTGGACTGTCCTTTATGGAAGGGTTCAAAGGGCTGATGCAGAGCTATTATGGCGCCACTTCAATAGATACAGGCAATGCTGCCCTGAATGACCTTGTCGCCACACGAGGAATCACCGGCATGATGAATACCGTTTTCCTCGTCATTGCAGCGGGAACCTTCGGAGGGGCAATGATTGGCAGCGGAATGCTTCAGAGCCTGACCGAAGCGCTTGTAAAGTTTGTGAAGAGACGTGTTACCATGGTCACGGCAACTGTCGGGACAGGTATATTCTCGAATATGATCACCGGAGACCAGTATCTTTCCATCCTCCTTACATCAAGCCTGTACAAGAAACTCTATCATGACCGCGGATATGAAAGCAAGCTCCTGAGCCGCTCTGTTGAAGATTCTGCTACTGTGACATCCGTTCTTATTCCGTGGAACTCATGCGGTATGACACAGGCTACAGTACTGAAAGTCAGTACGATGACTTATCTTCCGTATTGCTTTTTTAATCTGATTTCACCTCTGATGTCTATTCTGATTGCAGCAATTGGCTTTAAAATTGTCAGAAAACAGAAATAGTTTATTAACTTTGTTGTACCGCTTAAATACTTAAGTTAAATATAATATTATGAAAGATTTGAAAGGAACAAAGACTGAAGCTAATCTTCAGACTGCTTTTGCCGGTGAGTCACAGGCCCGCAACAAGTACACCTACTATGCATCAAAGGCAAAGAAGGACGGATATGTGCAGATCGGCAAGATCTTCGAGGAGACTGCAAACAACGAGAAGGAACACGCCAAGATCTGGTTCAAGCTTCTTCACGGAGGTGAGATGCCTGACACTCCTGCCAACCTTCTTGATGCTGCTGAAGGTGAGAACTACGAATGGACCGACATGTATGCTGGCTTTGCAGTAGAGGCTCGTGAGGAAGGATTTGAAGAAATCGCAATCCTGTTCGAGAAAGTGGCAGCTATCGAGAAGATGCACGAGGACCGTTATCGAAAGCTTCTTGCTAATGTAGAGGGAGGACTTGTATTCTCACGCGACAGCGACATGATGTGGGAGTGCTCTAACTGCGGTCATGTAGTTATCGGAAAGCAGGCTCCTGAGCTCTGCCCTGTATGCAAGCACCCTAAGAGCTACTTTATGATCCATCCTACTAATTTCTAACAGGATATAGGACAATAATGGCGGGCCTCACTGACCCGCCATTTTCATTATCTGTTCTTTCGGACAATTCTCAGCGAGAAAAGTGCCATTAGAAGATTCAGAGTGATGTAGGATGTGACCGTGAGCAGGATTATGTATGCCCAGTTGATCCGGAGGGCAAACGTAGCCACTGCTATTGCGGCGACAATGATGAGGAAATATTTCCTGACCCTGTTATATGGTGAATCCTTCTTGAACTTGAATGAGAACATAGGAATCTCGCTCACAAGGAGGACTGCCAGTATTACGGATGCAATTGGAATGAAATAATGTCCATGGAGCAGATTGGCGAGGGACATTACGCTATGGTCTGCTGCATAGATCAGTGATCCGCACCAGAGAGCGCAAGCAGGGGTCGCCAGTCCCAGGAAATTTTCGCTCTGTCTGTCATCCACATTGAACTTTGCCAGTCTCAATGCTGAGAAAATACATATTATAAGCGGAATATATGACCAGAAACCGGTCAGACCGCCCTCAATAAGTCTTCTATGGAGCATCAGTGATGGCAGAAGACCGAAACTGATCAGGTCTGCAAGCGAATCCAGTTCCTTGCCCACAGCAGAATATGCCTTCAGGGCTCTTGCTGTCAGGCCGTCCAGGAAATCGCATACGGCAGAAGCCAGCATAAGGTAGAAAGCTATTGAAAGCTCTCCCTGAAGTGCGAAAATCACACCCATGGCACCGCAGAGCAGATTCATGGATGTGATTGTATTAGGTATGTGCTTGATGATGCTCATCTTATTGCTGATTATTGGATTCCGAGTTTGATCTTGATCTCAGCAGGTATAGCGTCCTTGTGGACTACGATGTTGAGAGTCTTGTAGCGGACGAAAGCGTCAGATGCATACCAGATACCCTTGTATTTGCCGGTCTCGCCCCAAGAGTTCTTCACCATGAAGTACTTGGTACCGTTCTGGTCCTGTGCAAGTCCATAGATATGCATTCCGTGGTCGTCGGTTGTAGTCTTGCGGTCGTATCCGTCCTGACGCATCTCCTGAGTGATCACCTGTTCCTTCGGAAGCTCCGGCTTCACCATGTCCTTCTTGTTCTTTTTCTTCTTGTCGGCCTTCTTCTCGGCTTTCTTTTCAGTATCCTTGCCTACCCATCTTTCCTGGTCTGAGCCAGCTTCCACCTTCTCTTCCTCTACAGGCATCACTGCGAGACCGTTACGGTTGAATCCTTTCTCGCTTACGTCAGAACCCCATGCGATAGTGTAACCGTTCTCTATGGCATTATACATCACCTGCATCATTTCCTCCATAGGGAGATTGTATGCTGAATCCCATCTCCAGTTGTCGCACACCTCGATAACGAATGGCTTGTAGAAAGGATGATGGGTGAATGAAGTGAGGTTGATGTAGTCGTCGGTGTTGATGCCGAGGTAATCTCTGTATGATTCTGGAGTATGCGATGCTCCGTTCACCTCGAATGACTGTGGATATTCTCCAAAGTAAGCCTCTACAATGCCGTCAAAGCCCTTGAGCCATGCGGTAGTGAGGTTCCTGTTAGGCCTTTTTGCAACAGCAGATACATATCCCTTGAGAACAGCGTCAAGCTCGTTGTGCTCAGGCTTGTCTGTGCCGTAGTTGAATCCTGGCATGGCTTCCTGAGGCACGATGCCATAGTCCTTGATGACGTGGAGAACGTCTCCGAAAGAGCTGCCTGCAGCAAAATTGAGGTGACCGTCAAGTCTTACATATTTCACTGCCCTGTCGTGGTACGACTTTCCTACGACGAACATCTCTGAGAGATCTGTCGTGTCACCTTTCGTCCTGAGAATCTCAGATTCGATGAATGAAAGAGCAGAGAAACACCAGCATGTGCCTGAACGGTACTGGTTCTTGATAGGAGTGATAGGGTTCTCTACGATTGTAGTGAACTCATATTCAGGAGCTTCCTTCTCCTGAGCCAATGCAGCACCGCAAATGAGTGCGAACGCTGCTGTAAGGATGAATTTAATTTTCATATGATCAATAATAAGATTTGTCATGTCTCAAACCTCACAAAGATACGAAAAATATGTAACTTTGCCACCCTATGGTCAATGTATTATATATACATGGTATGGGAGGCGGTTCGGATTCACGTATCCCATCTATTCTTCGCGACGAATTCAGCCAGCGGGGAATGCCGGTGAATCTGGTCGTACGGACATATGACTTCGATCCTGAGGTTGCTTCCGCTATGATTGCTTCATGGATTGATGAACTTTCACCTGCGCTGGTGGTAGGGGAGTCTCTCGGTTCGCTTCATGCCCTAAGAATCCGGAATCTTCCTCTTGTATTCGTATCGCCCGCCTTGAATGCGCCTCTGTATTTCGAGTGTCTTGCATGGCTTGCCCTGATCCCGGGTATTACGTGGATATTCGACCGGATTTATAGACCCCGCGAGGGCGAACGGCAGCCTCTTCATTTTACATTCAGGACTCTCCGCAAATATCTTCCGCATAGACGTGCCGCCTTGAAAGCGAGTGCTTCCCGAAAGGATGATTCATCCATGTTTGCATTCTTCGGTGCCCGTGACCATTACCGCCGAAGTGGTGTCGTGAGCGTCAGATCATGGGAAAAGCGCTTCGGGAAGTGCTTCTGCATCTATGATGGTACTCATTTCATGGAGGAAGTCCATGTTCGCACTGCTTTAGCTGATAAGATTCTGAATATGTTGTATATAAACAAATAAAACATAAATGTTTTTATGTATAACATTTATGTTTTATGGTGATTTTGCTATATTTCGGTATGTTTTACCGGATTTTTCAGATGGTTCTTCCAGGATAAGCCTTAAGTCCTTCTTCGAGAATATGCAGAGCCTTCTTCATCTCCTCTACCTCCAGTACATAAGCTATGCGTGCATGGTTCTTACCCTTTCCTGGAGTCTTATAGAATGATGCTGCAGGGGTTACCATGGTGGTCTCGTTGTCGATTCTGAAAGTTTCAAGCATCCATCTTGCAAAATTCTCTGTGTCATCCACGGGGAGTTCGGCAATCGTATAGAAAGCACCCATCGGGAGCGGAGTGAATACACCCTCGATTTTATTGAGACCTTCGATCATGAAGTCTCTTCTCTTGATGTACTCTTCCTTGACTGCCTCGAAGTATGAATCCGGAGTGTCCAACGCCCCGATAGCCGCATGCTGGCCTAGCACAGGTGGGCATAGACGTGCCTGGGCAAATTTCATTGCCGCAGCCATCACATCCTTGTTGTGTGATACGATGCATCCTATACGTGCGCCGCAGAGATTGTATCTCTTTGAGACAGAATCGATGAGGATGACATTCTGATCCAGGTCAGGGATGTTCATTGCCGAGAAGTGAGGCTCGTCGGTGTAGCAGAATTCTCGATATACTTCGTCGGAAAGCAGGAAGAGGTCGTGCTTGCGTGCGATGTCTCCAAGGGCAAGCATGCTTTCCTTGGAATACTGTGTGCCTGTAGGGTTGCCAGGGTTGCAGACGAGGATGGCCTTGGTCTTTTCGGTTATAGCCTTTTCGAACTCTTCTATAGGAGGAATCTGGAAACCGTTTCTTATGTCAGTCGGAATGGCCTTGAGTGTCAGGCCGTTCATGAATGCGAATGTGTTGTAGTTGGTGTAGAATGGCTCAAGCACGATCACTTCATCTCCTGGGTTACATGCTATTTCAAGAGCAAGATTCACGCTCTCGCTGCCGGCTACTGTCGTGATGAGCTCGTCCACGGTAATATCTATGCCTATCTTTCTGTAATATTTCTCTACCAGGCCCTTGCGGAGCTCCATGAGTCCCGCTGAGTGGGAATAGGATACATTTTCTCCCGAATAGTTCCTGATGGCATCAAGAGCACATTTCGGAGATTTGATGTCCGGCTGGCCGAGATTGAGATGATATACCTTTGTGCCTTGCTTCTTGGCGGCGTCTGCGAGCGGAACAAGCTTTCGGATAGCTGATGCAGGCATTGCCTGCGCTTTAGTGGAGATATTAGCCATTTTATATACCTATTTAAAAAACCGCGCAAAGATAACGATATTTTTAAAAGAAACTCTCATTCGAATTTATTATCTTTGCGCCCGACTTAACAAAATCCGTATGGCAATATTCAGACAAAGAGCGCTTAATGAAGCAGCGATGCATAAGACTTCCCGTTTTTATGAGGAAAAGGGACCGGTTTCGAAGTATTTCGGAACCAACGTTCTCGATCTTGAAAAAATGAGAAACTATATGTCTCAGCAGGCATATGATGCTGTACAGGCTGCTGTCAGATATGGTGCTAAGCTTGACCGAAGCATGTCTGATGAGATTGCAGCGGGCATGAAGGAGTGGGCGATTGAAATGGGAGCGACTCATTATACGCACTTGTTTCAGCCACTTACGGATTCAACGGCGGAAAAGCACGAGGCCTTTATCTCTGTCCGTGATGGCAATGCCTTCGAGAAATTCAACGGCAGTGCTCTGGTTCAGCAGGAGCCAGATGCTTCCAGCTTTCCGACTGGAGGTCTGAGGAACACTTTCGAGGCACGAGGATATTCGGCATGGGATCCTTCATCCCCTGTATTCGTTATGGACGGGACCCTTTGTATTCCTTCCGTCTTTGTGTCCTATACAGGTGAGGCTCTTGATACCAAAGTGCCGGATCTCAAGTCTATGCATGCCTTAAGCGAGGCTGCAGTGAAGGTTGTGAATCTTTTCGATGATTCTGTTGCAGCTGTAGGAGTGAACCTTGGTATAGAACAGGAGTATTTCCTTGTGGATGAGGCGCTTTACAATGCCCGTCCGGACCTTATGCTTTGCGGAAGGACTGTGATAGGTCATACTTCTGCTAAGGATCAGCAGCTTGAAGATCATTACTTCGGTGCTATTCCGTCGCGTGTAAGTTCTTTCATGAAAGACTTTGAGAGCGAGGCCTATAAGCTGGGTATCTTGCTTCAGACAAGACATAATGAGGTGGCTCCTAATCAGTTTGAGTGTGCTCCGCTATATTGCGAAGCTACCAAGGCAATCGACCAGAACATGATGCTGATGATCATCATGCAGAAGGTGGCCGAGAAGCATCATCTGAAGGTAATCTTCCACGAAAAGCCTTTCGATGGCGTGAACGGTTCGGGTAAGCATTGCAACTGGTCTCTGGTCACCGATTCGGGAGTGAATCTGCTTTCCCCAGGTAAGACTCCTACAAAGAATCTGCAGTTCCTGTCGTTTTACGCATCTGTTCTCAGAGCTGTTCACAGACATCATTTCCTGCTTATGACTTCGGTTGCTACGCTGAGCAACTCCTACCGTCTGGGTGGAGGTGAAGCTCCTCCTGCTGTGATGTCAGTGTTCTCCGGATCAACTCTTTACGAGGTTTTCCGCTCCATAATGAATATGGCAGATGTGAAGGAAAATGTTTCTTCTTCGCTGGAATCGATACGCATTGTGAATTCGATACCAGAGATATTCCCTGACAATACGGACCGTAACAGGACATCTCCTTTCGCTTTTACCGGAAACCGTTTCGAGTTCCGTGCTGTGGGATCTTCGCAGAATGTGGCATCTTCTGTATATGTACTCAATTCAGTCGTGGCGGAGAGTCTTAACGAGTTCAGGGCTGAAGTGGACAAGCTTGAAGCCATGGGCGAGGACAGGGCATCTGCTGTCATGTCGGTGGTAAGGAAGTTCATTACCGAATCCAAGGACATCATGTTTGAAGGCAACGGTTATAGCAAGGAATGGGAAGCTGAGGCTGAGGCTAGGGGACTGAAGGCTGTGAAGAATGTTCCGGAGGCATATGAGGTCTATCACGATGCCAGGACCATAGAAATGTTTGATGTCCTTGGAGTGTTGGCTCCGAATGAAGTGGAGGCCCGTTTTGAGATTCTGAATGAGACCTATGTCAAGAAGCTTCAGATAGAGGCCCGCGTGATGGGTGATATGTGTCTTAATCATGTGATCCCTGCTGCCGTTAAGTATCAGAATATACTGATTGAGAACGTTAAGGGAGTGAAGGATATCTTCGGGGAAGACTTCATGACGTATTGTTCGTCGGAAGTGGCTGCATTGAAGAAGATATCCATGTATATAAATGATGTGTCTTCATATGTGGAGGCTTTGGTGGAAGCTAGAAAGAAGGCCAACAGGATAGAGGATATCTCTGAGAGGGCAAAGGTGTACTCTCATGAGGTGAAGGACATGATGGATAAGGTTCGCGAGAGTGCCGACCAGCTTGAAATGCTGATTGACGACGAGATGTGGCCATTGCCAAAATATAGGGAACTGCTGTTCTTTTAGTATTGTGTGTTCGAGATTTGCAAGGGTTTATGTATAGTGAAAGTGTGACACCGCAGGAGATTGAGAAGCTCGAATATGCTTCCTTTCCGGGAAATATATATGTCATTGACAGTGTCGGTGCTGAGTTCAATCGTGCCGTAAATTACCTGCGTGCCCAGAAAATCATAGGCTTTGACACAGAGACCCGTCCCTGCTTTTCTCCCAATCAGCCGCGTTATGAAGTGTCTTTGCTTCAATTGTCTGGACCGGATAAGGCTTTCTTGTTCAGACTGAATAAGATAGGGATGCATCGAAGGCTTTGCAACCTGCTTGCAAGTGACAGGATTGTGAAAGTAGGCGCTGCGATTCATGACGACATCAGAGGACTTCAAAGACTGCGCAATTTCAAGGAAGATGCCTTTGTGGACCTTCAGAAGATAGGATGGGAGTGGGGTATCAGGGATAAGGCTGTCAAGAAGATGGCTGCAATAATATTGGGAATCAGGATTTCAAAGACCCAGCAGCTTTCCAACTGGGAAGCTGACAAACTCTCCGAGTCGCAGTGCAGGTATGCTGCTACAGATGCATGGGTGTGTCGGGAGATGTATTTGAAACTTCTTGCCTCAGAGAAGAATCCTCTGGTGGAATCAATTGAAGAGTAACTGATTTGTATTCAGATGTTTTATTGCTTGCTGTTAAAGCATCAGTATAATTGCATCATCGTTCCTCGCTTGCATGGGAATCTATGATATAGTAAATAAAACCGATAATAAATATGATAAAGATAATATTGAGAAAAGGCAGGGACGAATCCCTGAGAAGGTTTCATCCGTGGGTATTTTCGGGCGCCATAGCTGATGTGCAGGGTAATCCGGGTGAAGGGGATATCGTGGCTGTGCATGCTGCCGACGGCACTTTCCTGGCTTACGGACATTATCAGATAGGCTCGATTGCTGTGCGTGTGCTTAGTTTCGATGAGTCGGCCCTGCGTCCGGATTTCTGGGAGGTTATGCTGTCGCGCGCGCTGCAGGTGCGGGTGTCTTGCGGTCTGCATGGAAGTGCGGATACAAATTGCTACCGTCTGGTTCATGGAGAGGGTGACAATCTTCCCGGTCTTATCATAGACTATTATGACGGTGTATGCGTGATGCAGGCTCATTCGGTGGGCATGTTCCGCGCGAAGAAGCAGATTTCCGACGCACTCCGTAAAGTATACGGCTCCGACCTGAAGGCAGTGTATGACAAGAGTTCCGGTACGGCTCCTTTCAAGGCCGGTCTTGAACTTATCGACGGGTATATGTATCGAAGGGAGGATTTCTCTGATGATGAACAGGTCGTGCTGGAAAATGGTCATAAATTCCTCGTGAACTGGACTGAGGGACAGAAGACCGGATTCTTTCTTGACCAGCGCGATAACAGGGCACTAGTTGGGTCTGTAGCTCGTGGACGTAATGTATTGAATCTCTTCTGTTATACTGGCGGCTTCTCAATCTATGCTTTAGCTGCAGGAGCTGATCATGTGGATTCTGTCGACAGTTCAAGGAAGGCCATGATGATGGTGGATAGGAATGTAGCTTTGAACGGTTTCGATGAGTCGAAGCACACAAGCCTTTGCTGTGATGCCATAGACTATCTTCGCGATGTGCCGGAAGGCAAATACGACCTGATGATCGTCGATCCGCCTGCATTTGCGAAGCATAGGGGAGCTCTCAAGAATGCCCTCCGCGCATATCAGAGGCTGAATGCTGCTGCGATATCGAAAGTCGCTCCAGGAGGATTCGTGTTCACGTACAGCTGCTCACAGGTGGTGGATAAGGAAGCATTTGCGCTTGCAGTGTTCTCAGCTGCAGCCCAGGCCGGCCGCAGTGTCCGTATTCTTGACCGCCTTAACCAGCCGTGTGACCACTCGGTGAATATTTATCATCCTGAAGGGGAATATCTGAAGGGACTCCTGCTCTATGTAGAGTAGTTTGTCTTTGTAATTGCTTGGGCTTGAATGCCGGGACAATCTTTTGTCAAATTAATTTTGCAAATCGAAAAAAAGTCCCTATATTTGCAATCCCAATACGGAAATGGTGCTTTGGCCGAGCGGTTAGGCACAGGTCTGCAAAACCTGCTACAGCGGTTCGATTCCGC
>CANBDX010000076.1 GCA_947367315.1 uncultured Bacteroidales bacterium
GCTCTGTATGATGATTACAAGCGTGAGGCCGAGATCTTCAATAACTATAGATTGAAGTACAGAAACAGAGTTCTTTGTCTCGGCTGGTTCGATGAGGACCCTATTTATCCTAAAGAAAGCCGCCTTGCTCTCTGCTCTCCGTTCGACCTTTTCGTGCATACTCAGTACAGCTGTATCGACAATGCTCAGATCTTCTATGACTTCGGACCTAAGTGGTATCTCGAGATTGATGCAGACGGAAATGTAACGCTTCCATTCGACATGTGGGCAACCCCGCCGATGTCATTCTGGCAGAGAATACCATTCTTCATGGCAGCTTATAACCCGGAGCAGAACCATGGATATAAATCAGCAGTGGTAAGCGGCCGTGAGGGTGCTGAAGGTGAAGTCATTATGCCGGCAGAGTTCCCTGTTGAGATTGTAAATGACGACAAGTTCATCATCAAGCCGGTAATGGCTCCTCTCTTTGATGAGGCTGATGCCAAACTCTATGCACATTACCCTAACGCTATCGGCGGATGGGGTGAGTATGATGCGCAGATGCTCAGGCCTGTTGTATCAGAGATCACATTCACAAGAGGATGGAAGACCACTGCAAGCGCTTCGCCAAGCTCTGCAAGACAGGCTGAGTGCGTTAAGCCACGCGTTCCAGGCGCAACATGGACTCCGGCAGTGGTCAAGTCGCTCACTCCTGTCAAGAATGTAACAGTTCCAACATTCGAGCAGAAGGAGATGTTCATTCTTACAGAGGATATGCTGAACTCATCGATCAAAACATATTTGGAAGAGAAATATAACAGATAATGAAGACTATTTTCAGATTTGCATCACTGCTGGCTGCAGCAGTGATGCTCTTCGCATCTTGCGGAGGAACAGAAACGGGAACTGGAACCGGAACCGGAACTGGTGGGGATGACATAACTCCAGGCGGTTCTACAACTAAAAGCGAACTTACCCTTGACGTAGATAACCTTATCATCCAGGCAGGCGTAGACCAGGCTAAGTTGACAGTGAAGCTGGATGGAAATGTGATCTCTGACGGAGTCATCATCTTCGGAAACGACAACAAGATTGTTGATCTCGGTGCAGACTTCATCTTCACTTCAGCGACTCCAGGAACATATACTTTTTGGGCGAACTATCAGACATTCAACTCTAATCGTGTGACTGTCAAGGTGGTAAACACTTCGGTTCCCGTTACTCCTGAGGATCCGCAGCCGTCCAGCACCTCTTTTGTAAGAAGGTTGCTGTTTACTAAGTTTACAGGGCAGGAGTGCCAGTACTGTCCTAATGCTACAGCTTCGATTCACAAGTTCTTTGAAGAGCACGAGCTTGCTCCTTATGTTGTAAAGGCTGAGGCACATACATTCAACGCCAATGACCCTGCATATTTCGCAGGACCTTTCTACTCCGTGAATAACTTCCCTACAGTGTGTGTGGACTGGGCAGTGATTACAACCAATGTGGATTATATCACTATTTCAAGAGTAATCGAAGACAGATACGAGGAAGAGGTTGCAAAGGCAGGTATTTCTGTGAACTCTGTATGCGAGAACGGCACAATCACCTTCAAGGTGTGTGTCAAGGCTGCTGAGGCGGGTCAGTATCGTGTGGGAGCCTGGCTGCTTGAGGACAATATTATAGGACAGCAGAAAGGTGCCCCTATCGGCGAGGAGAACAGCTGGTATCATGAGTTTGACGGCTGTATCCGTATCGCGGATTCGAAGTCAGGTACATCATATGCGGGTCTGGCTCTTGGTGCAATCGAGGCCGGAAAGACAGCCGAGATGATGTTCACATGGAACCTCGAGGAGGATTATCCGACCTCTGCTGGTTGGAAGATGGAAGACCTCAAACTCTGTGTGTTTGTATCTGTTCCTGACAGTAAGGGATACTCATACCTTGTAAACAATGTAGTGACAGCCCCCGTCAATGGTGTTACCAAGTTTGAGTACGCTAGGTAACAGACTCTTACAGCAACAGCATTACAGCGAAAACATATAGAAGGAAGCCTTGGAAGACAAGGCTTCCTTTGTTTTCCTGGAATATAAGGATCTCGGTCGGATTAGATTCGTATTTTTCCTTGAGGATATCACCCGTAGGAACTCTTCTTCTTGACCATTTTTCAATGAGCATTCCGTCGTTGAAATAGGCTGATCCCCCGTTGGAACGGTTGAGGCTTACAAGTGTCTTGAAATCGCACAAATAGGGCTGCAGCCCGTCAGGGACTCCCTCAGTTGTCGAAGTCAGAAGCATGGTGTGAAACCCTGTGCGTGAAGATTCCTCTATGAACTGGCGCACATTATTCCATT
The DNA here is from genome assembly GCA_947367315.1 of uncultured Bacteroidales bacterium. Classification (GTDB taxonomy): domain Bacteria; phylum Bacteroidota; class Bacteroidia; order Bacteroidales; family UBA932; genus Cryptobacteroides. The sequence goes on from CANBDX010000076.1 coordinate 2,313, forward strand.
TCTTTTCAGACAATTCAGATGGGGAATATACCGATACAATCATTACCTTTCCTTCAACAGCGAGCGAGTCCAGATACTCTCCGCTCTCGGAATTATAGAAAGAGAGTTCTACGGAAAGGTCATCCGGCTGATTGATCTGACGTGTATGGGTGCTGACGAATGTCCATGTGGAGTCCGGCAGATGGCCGAGTGTAAAATCTTCCTTCACGCCGTCCTTCTCATATGTGAAGACGGATTCATATATGTCTTCGCTGAGCATATTGCCTGATGCTATGAGTTCTACTCCAGGCTGATATGCTGTAAACTCCACAAGAGGCTTGAACATCCATGAAAATATTGTAAAAGCCAGAACTGATGTGGCAATGACTGAAAAGGATATGTATTTCTTCTGTGTGGTCTGTCCGAGGTGTTTGCGCGGGATGTAATACACGAGCAGCAGTGTAAGCAGGATTATGTTCTTGCCGAATGTCTCCGTATGGGTAAGATGAACGGCCTCTCCGAAGCATCCGCAGTCCATTTCGGGATTGAAGATTACGAGTGCAAGGGTAAGTATGGTAAAGGCTCCCTGCAGACAAATGGCCGCTAATGCTATGGTTCTTCTCCATACACCGGTTATAAGTCCTGCTCCTATGACCGCTTCTGCAAAAGCGAAGGCCGTTCCCATCAGCTTTGAAGAGAAGTCCATGAAGCCGATGTGCATGAATCGGTAGTACTCTTCTACAACAAGCCCGGCACCCACAGGGTCCATCAGCTTGAGAATTCCGGAAATGAAGAAAACAAATCCGACAATATAACCGCAGAAACGCTTCATGCGCAGAAGAAGGTATCTCATGTCGTTATCTTTTTATTGCAGAGTCTACTGCAGCCTTGATCTTTGCAAAAATAGTGTCAGGAGGCAGCATCTGACCGTTCTCGTCAGAACAATCTATACGGATGAACTTCGGGTCGCGTTCGCACTGCTTCCTGTAGATGTCGCTGACCTTTATCTGGAACTGAATGTCAGCTTCATGGATGTCCTGGGCGCCCTCCAGATACTCTCTGTCAGCTCCACCTCGCTGGCTCTTGAGCTTAGACTCCACAAATCCTATCGGAACGTCAAGGAAGATGTTCAGGTCGGGAACCGGCAGATCGAACTCACCGTACTCTGTATTGAAAATCCATTCCCTGAGGTCATCGGCCTCCTCTGCTGATTCGAGCTTAGCGCATTGGTATGCAATATTGGAGTACACATATCTATCGAGCAGCACGGTGCCACCAGACTGAAGTGTGCGCTTCATTTCCGGGGCTGCTCCGTGGCGGTCTTCTGCAAATAGGAGCGCAACCAGCTGCGGATGCACTGCCTCGTTCGAACCGAAGTCTCCGCGAAGGAAACGACTGATCAGTTTGCCATATATAGGGGCGTCATATCTTGGAAAATGTATGTATTCGAGGCTTCCGAAGACCTCTTTGAGATATTGTCTGAGTTTCTTTACCTGGGTCGACTTGCCTGCGCCGTCCAGTCCTTCGAGTACTACTAGCATATAAATGATTTTAGGGTATCATACAAAGTTAAACAAAAACTATCATTTCGAACTAAATCGAGAAATCTTTTTACTATTTTTGTGCGCGAATATGGATAGGAAGAGGAAAATACACATAATGGGTATCGTGAACATCACGGACGACTCTTATTTTGCTGAGAGCCGCTGTACGGATGTGTCCGCGGCCCTCGACCGGGTGTCCCGGATGCTGGAGGAAGGTGCAGATATAATCGATATCGGGGCCTGTTCGACCCGTCCGGGCTCAGTCGCGGTGGGGGCAGATGAGGAGTGGCGTCGTCTGAAACCTGTCCTGAAGGCGGTAAAGGAGGCTTTCCCTCATGTCCGTCTGTCTATTGACACCTATTGGGCCTCTGTGGTACGCAATGCGTATGATCTCATAGGCGATTTTATCGTCAACGATATTTCCGCAGGTGAAGATGATCCCGATATGCTTCCGACAGTAGGGGAGTTGGGGGTGACGTATATCGCCATGCATAAGCGCGGTACCCCTCAGACTATGCAGCGGATGACTGATTATCAGGATGTTGTTGCAGAAGTCAAGTCTTATTTTAATGATTTCTCTGCAAAAGCCGACTCCTTCGGTATAAATGACTGGATTCTTGATCCAGGCATAGGGTTCGCCAAGACGATAGAGCAGAACTATGAGCTGATCGGACGTCTTGAGGAACTGAAGTCTGTCCGTCTGTCGAATGGCAATTCTCCGCGCATTTTGGTCGGATTGTCTCGTAAAAGCTTCATTTATAATTATCTGAATATTTCTCCGGAGGAGTCTCTTCCGGCTACTCAAGTCCTTCATCTGGCTGCTCTCCAGAGAGGTGCCGACGTACTTAGGGTCCATGATGTGGCAGAAGCCGGGAGGACGGTGTTGCTGTACGCCAATCTATAGTGAAATTTCGTGGTATTTAGTATCTTAAATGCTTGATTTTTTTGCTGAAAAGCAGAAAAACAACTACCTTTGTCCTTTTCAAGCCGGTTTATAAAAGTGTTACTTTTGCCGGTTGCAATCCTACATTTAACTAGTTTAAATATGAAAAAGATTCTTTTGGCCATAGCGCTTATGGTCTCGACAGTTGCCTTTGCGCAGGTCCCATCTGTAACGGTAGAGAACGCAAAGGGTGAAACAGTAAGTACAAAGTCTCTCCTTGAGGATGGCAAGCCCGTGATCGTGTCGTTCTGGTCGACAACCTGCAAGCCTTGTATCATGGAACTTGACGCCATCTATGATGCTCTTCCGGATTGGTTGGAGGAAGCTGATTTCAAGGTGGCGGCTGTGGCTACGGATGACAGCCGTATGCTTGCTAAGGCCAAGTCTTTTGCGGCAGGAAGAGGCTGGTCAGAGGATTTTGTTCTCCTTTTCGATAAGAATAAGGATTTCATGAGAGCCATGAACGTGTCTTTAGTTCCTCACGTTTTCGTGCTGGATGGAGCAGGCAAGATCGTGTATTCTCACACATCTTATTCTCCAGGAAGCGAGCTTGAGCTTCTGGAGGCAATCAAGAAGTGCTCGAAGTAGTATCTGACTCTAAACTTGACTTTCTGATGAAGAATTTTCTATTCGCGCTTTTAGCTGCGGCGTGCACATTATCTGCAAACGCGCAGGATAAAGGGTATATTACCGGTAGCCTTGAGAGCAACGACTATATATATCAGGACGATGTGAAGTCCGGTGCTCTTGCCGGTGATGATAAGTTCGGATCGAACAGCTACCTTAAGCTTGATTACTATCAGGGTAAATTCTCGGCCGGTATGCAGATAGAGGGTTACCTTCCGCGTGCAATCGGATATCCTGGTGAGCTCAGTGGTATAAATCTCAGCAACATCTACGCGACATGGACAGATGATGCATTCTCGGTTACCGCCGGTACATTCTACGATCAGTTCGGAAGCGGCCTGCTCTTCCGCAGTTGGGAGGAGAGGGCTCTCGGACTGAATAATGCGATTGTTGGAGCAAGGGTGACATACAACTACGAGGATATCGTTTCGTTCAAGGCGCTCTGGGGACTTCCACGTTTCGGTATGGGAGTGTTCACTAACAATACGCAAAGAGAGAATACGGTAACCAACACAGAGACACAGGTGAGGGGTGCCGACTTAAGCTTTGCGATTTCGAATCTTGCTCACTGGTCGAACGTCTTCCTTTCAGTCGAGGGTTCGGTTCTTAGCAGATATGAGCCTATTTCCAATGACCTTGTGGACGAAGGCGGCAAGCCGACGACTTTCGGATATTCGGCAAGGGCGAACTTCGAGAGCAACGGCTTTTTTGCAAAGGCTGAGTATGTGTCTGCCGGCAAGAAGTATTTCCAGAATCCGGATTACACATCGGACAAGCTTTTCCTGCAGAAGAACGGGAATGCTCAGCTTGTCGAGTTCGGTTATAATGGAAAGGGCCTTGGTGTGACGGTGACTGGCCGACGTCTCGAGTGGATGAACTCGCAGATCATTTCAGGAAATGTGTCTACATCGAACCTGATGAATTATGTGCCTGCGATGTGCACTCAGTACACTTACATGCTTACCACATTCCATCCGTACTCACCGCAGACAGGCCTTGTGCTTCCGTCATTCATTAACAGCGGTGAAGTTGGCGGACAGATCGACGCGTTCTATAACTTCCGCCGCGGAACAGCTCTTGGCGGCAAGAGGGGATTGAAGGTTCATGCAAACTTCTCGACTTACTATGCAATAGCAAATGACAATCTCCTTTTCAGAGACTTTAGCTTTGATGTCGAGAAGCAATGGACAAAGAAGTTCAAGAGCATCCTGTTATACTCGCTCCAGCAGTATAATGATTCATATGGTGCCGAAGCAGACTATATGACTCAGAATATCGTAGTGGCTGACCTCCTTTACAAGTGGACTCCGACATTCTCGACTAAGCTCGAGCTTCAGTATCTTCAGACCAAGCAGGATAAGAGGGATTGGATGGCTGCCCTCCTTGAGGTTAACTTCGCACCTCACTGGAGCATTTACGCAAGTGATATGTTCAATCACGGCGCCACAAAAGTCCACTATTATAATGCAGGTGTGAGCTACAACAAGTCACGTACACGTGTCGCTATTGCTTATGGACGCTATAAATCAGGATTCATCTGCTCAGGTGGTGTATGTCGCACAATCCCAGCATATACAGGCGCCAGCGTAACGATCACAACTTCATTCTAACCTAAGTATGAGAAAGGTTCTTTCAGCAGTTATCGCGATTGTTGCGGCTTTTGCATCGGTTTCATGTGAAGGTCAGGATCCGACTCCTGCTCCCGGCACGATGACCATATCTGTAGACAAGGTTCAGATCGAGTCTGACGGTATCGATATGGCGACATTCACAATTAAGGATCCGCAGGGCAATGTCATCACTACAGAAGCAAACAAGGCCTTGGTCTTCTTCAAGGACGTCAAGACCGGCAAGAGACTTCCGCGTTACTCTATCGGCTTTACATCGATAGTCGACGGGGAGTTCGAGTTCGTCGGTATCTTTAATGGTGAGGAGACTTCGAATTCCGTGAAGGTCAGGTCCGTCAATCGTGCGAATTACGAGGTTTTCCATAGGAATGTAGCTGTTTTCAAACTTACAGGCACTTGGTGTTCAAATTGTCCGAGAATGACGACGGCTCTCCACTCTCTTGATGAGGATGCGGCAGACCACAGCATTGTGCTCGCTTGTCATTCCGAGTCCAAGGGTCATCCATTTTATGTCCAGTATGGTACAACGGATCTTGCATCCGCAGTCTTCCTTGCGATGGGAGAGACTTCGGCTGTATATCCGACAAACTGCTACGATATGACCAGCTTGAACACATCTTCCAGCACGATCACCATTTCGGATGAGATCATGACCCGCCGCATAGATGCTCCTGCAGCTGCGGGAATCGCGATTTCTTCTGTTGCGCTCGAAGGTTCGTCACTAAAGGTAAAGGCTAAGGTAAAGGCAAGCGCTGCAGGAACATACGATGCTGCATGTGCAATTGTGGCAGACGGCCTTCAGTATGAGGGTGGCTATTGCGACAATGAGGAAAATCTTTACAATTCAGTCGTTCTCGCTGTAAACGGTGATAACTTCTTCTCATATAGGGCAAATTCATCTTTCGATCTGGCAAAGGATCAGGAGATTGAAAAAGAGTTCACTTTCAAATTCTCCGAGGTTCCGTCAGAAACTTTTCTCAATAAGATGAGGACTGTGATTCTTGTCCATAAGAAGAATGCCGCTGGCAGGTCGGAGGTGAATAACTGTGCCGAGTGTGCTTTCGGCGAAACATTGGATTATCGTTATAACTAATAGAAGATGAAATCGTCGGTCAAGTATTTTATAATCCTTGCTTCGGTTGTGGCTGCACTTGTTTCCTGCGGAACAGAGGACAATAAGCCTGATGCATGGGAGAGTGTTCCCGAAGGCGTCCTCAGAGTCTTTGCAGACAAACAGACTATTGCAGCTGACGGCACTGACTGCGTCACGTTCAAGGTCATGTTCGGTGCCAAGGATGTAAGCGCGGAGAAGACAATGAATCTTGTATGGACATCCGGTGATAAGGAAGTGACATTATCGGATGGTGCTAACATATTCTGTACAACCGCTCCTGGCACATATACATTCAAAGCGACTCTGTATTCGGGAGGCAATCATGTCTCTGATAACGAGGTAGTTATAACAGCGTCAGAGGTTGCAGGCCAAAGGAAATATTTCCAGAAGGTCATAGGTGAACAGTTCACTTCGGTAGGATGTACCAACTGTCCGGTCCTCAGCACGAATATCAAGAAGGTGCAGGAAAGAATGCCGGGCGTGATGATCCCTTTGTCATTCCATCAGGACTATAACATGTATGATCCTATGTCGATCACTGCGACTGAGCTCTTTTATAAGGCATACGGTTTCAGCGGTCTTCCATTCTTCAACCTGAATATGCATAAGGTTGACGGTGGTGTGCAGAGAGAGGTAGAAAGTATCATCAAGGCCATCAACGATGAGCTTGAGCTTTACCCGACAACATGCGGTGTTGCGATCGAGACTACATATGATGACGCTACACGTGAGCTTGTCGTAAATACAAAGATCACATCAAACGTCGCTTCGAGATATAAATATCACATTTTCCTTGTTGAAGACGGTATTGTATACTCGCAGTCAGGTGTCAATGGTGACTATACCCACAACAATGTTGTCAGAAAGATGTTCGCGACTGATATCACTGGCTTGAACATCAATAAGAAGGCTCCGCTGACCCCGGGTGTCGAGGTGGCGACTTCCAACAAGGCAACCCTTGAAAGAGGATGGAATGCTTCGAACATGAGAGTGGTTGTCGTAGCAATGTCCTCAAATGATGGCGACAAGACTTATTTCTGCAACAATGCGAACGAGTGCGCGGTTGGAGACTCTGTCGACTATATAATAAATGAATAAACTATGAAGAAGTATATTTTCATGCCCCTGGCTATATTGCTGATGGGTTGTACAGATTCTCCTGTTGATCCGCAGCCGGGTCCTGATCCTGGTACAGGACAGGAGCAGCCGAATCAGCCTTCCCAGCCTTCCCAGCCGGATGCGGACTTCGAGTCAAGGTTTGTAAAGCAGATTGCTTTGTGGGACTTTACAGGAGCATGGTGCAATTTCTGTCCTGGTGGCCTGAGAAACATATCCTTTGTGCTTGCAGCTAATCCGCAGTTTGCAGATTGCGTACACACTATGGCATTCCATAGCGATGCGGAAGGAGAGGATGCCCTTGCTCTTCCTGATAAAATGACCGACAAGATCATGACTGAAATGAATCTGCTGTCATTCGGATTCCCGTCGTTCCTGTTGGATCTGAAGATCGGTGGTACTCTCTCAGACGGATCTACCCTCAGCAGTGACCTTAATCAGATTGCAGAGGATTATCCGGTCTATTCTGGAGTGGCAGTGTCATCATCTGTAGCGGACGGCAAGGCAACGGTAAATGCCACGTTGTTCTCTGAGTTCGACGCGACTTGGCGTATAGCTGTATTCGTTGTTGAAAACAAGATCAAGTACTATCAGATGGATGGTATGCAGAGAAAGGAGGATGCGACCCATAATCATGTTGTCCGTCAGGTCGTATCGTCTTCATATAGAGGGGACAGGCTTGGACAGGTAGCTGCAGATGCCGAGGTGTCCAAGGAGTATGTCTTCGATATCGTTCCTGCATGGAATCTTGACAATACGTATATATATATATTGTCTATCGATTCAGAAGGAGTCGTAAACAACATGAACTATTGTCTCCTTGATGGAGGTGAAGCTGATTATATATTAAAGCAATAATCTATACTATGAAAAGGAATAAAGCTAAATTCCATATGGGTATGCTGATGATTGCGGCATTCATCGGCATGTCTGTCTCTTGTCAGGATAAGCCAGAGCCTGAACAGCCTGATGTTCCATATTGGGACATGGTTGCAGATGCTGATACCATTCAGATTGTAGGCGAGTACCCGGTTCCGCATCCGGAAATACCTATGCTTATTTATCAGAATGAGGTCAAGGCTTCACCAGACGGTGTGTCTGTCGAGGTGACCGACCTTACAGAGACAAACTTCGTCTTCACATGCCGTCCAGGTGCGAACGTAGCTTCATACCGTCTTGACGTTTA
>CANBDX010000077.1 GCA_947367315.1 uncultured Bacteroidales bacterium
ATATAAGTCCCCAGGGCGCTACGGAAACGGATAATTTTCCGAAAATATTTATAAGCCATTCATCTGATGATAGAAAAGTTGTAGATGCTTTTGTTAAGGAAATATTGTTGTTAGGATGTAAGTTTAGAGAATGTGATATATTCTGTACTTTAGACTCAACTGCGATTAAAACAGGAGAAATCTTTAGGGATAAGATTATTGACAATATGAATAAGTCGGATTATATTCTTCTATTTATATCGGCAAACTATAAAAGTAGTGAAGTCTGTATGAATGAAATGGGTGCGGCGTGGGCGTTTAAAGAAAAAAGGGTGCTCCCTTTAGTCTTTCCAGGCATAAAGTTTAGTCAAATGGGCTTTCTTAATGTTGTAAAACAAGGTGCTATGTTGACTGATAGAGCTAAATTAGATGAACTATATGCCGAACTTTGTACAAAATACAATATGGCAGAAGACTGGCGGTCATTTAATAAGTATAAAGATGACTTTATAGAGGTGGTGACATTAAATGCAAATGATTCTGAATAGTTTTAAATAGAATTCGTATATATTGCATTGATTTGAATTATTAGGTTATATTTGCTGATAGAAATTTATTGAGTATGATAGAGAATGTTATCATAAAGAATTTCAAGTCGATCAGAGACTTGGAGTTGCCTTTGACCAATCTGAATGTCCTGATTGGCTCAAATGGTGTGGGAAAGAGTAATTTCATCTCATTCTTTGAGATGGCTAAGGCTATCTTCGAACAGCGTTTCGGCAGTTATACCTTGGATAAGGGAGGAATCGATAATCTTCTGTATCGTGGTAGAAAGATTTCTAAAGAGATATATGGCCTGATGGATTTTAAGAATACTAATGCGTTCTTTTTTACATTGAAGCCGGCTCAGTCAAATAAGGGATATATTGACAATACTGGAGATTTTTTTAATAAACGCGGTGAAAGTACTAAAGATTACTTAGATCAATGGCATAGAACCTTTTGGGACTCAGCGGTAGAGGAATCTAATCTTATGGGAAAGATGTATGGGCGGGCATATTATCTGAATTCATATCTCCGAAGCTTTACCGTCTATCATTTCCACGACACAAGCTCCTCTTCTCCAATGCGAGGACAATGTGAGATTAATGATAATTCGTTCCTGCGTGATAACGGATCAAATCTGGCAGCATATCTTTATATGCTTAAGCAGACGGATGAGAAGGCTTTCCGCTTGATTGAAGGTACGATACATTCAATCGCTCCTTACTTCAAGAGGTTTAACTTGAGGCCGGATCCTGTAACCCCATCTAAGATATCTTTGGAGTGGGAGGAGGTAAATTCGGATATGTATCTGAACGGTTATAGTTTTTCCGATGGAACAATTCGTTTTATTGCATTGGCTACGTTGCTGCTCCAGTCAAAACTTCCAGAAGTAATTATTATCGATGAACCGGAACTAGGACTTCATCCTGCAGCAATCAATAAGTTGGCAGCTCTGATCAAGAGGGCGTCTAAGAACAGTCAGATAATACTGTCAACCCAGTCAACTAATCTGGTTAACTGCTTTGAGCCGGAGAATATCATAGTAGTGGATAGGGAAGATGAACAGACTGTTTTCAAACGTTTGAATTCGGCAGATCTGTCCGTGTGGATGGATGAGTATAACTACTCTATCAGTGATATGTGGGAGACAAATCTTATAGGAGGACAGCTGTGATGAATAGGTTGAATATTGTTGTCGAGGGACAGACTGAACAGAGTTTTGTAAATGAGGTGTTGGCTCCATATTTACGTAATAAAGGCGTGGGTCTTATAACTCCTATCTTGATACGTACCGGCAAGACAGGACGAGGAGGATTGGTTAATTATCATCACCTCTACAATACGATAAAAGGATTGCTGAGTAATCCTCACGACGGAAATATTGTGGTCTCCAGTTTCGTAGACTTTTTCCGCATTCCGAATAATATGCCGGATTATGACGAGGCGATGCGATCAGGTGATGATTTGCAGAGAGTCGAAAACTTACAGCAGTCATTAGGGTATTCGATAGCGGACAGGCGCTTTATTCCGTACATACAGTTGCACGAGTTCGAGGCTTTGCTGTTCTCCAACAACAATGGTTTTGAATATCTCTGGGAAGATGATATGTCATTAAAGACAAAGAATATTGTCGATTCATTCGAAAATCCGGAAGATATAAATTCCGCTCCCGATACTGCTCCGTCAAAAAGATTGCTGGCAATCAATCAGAAATACGATAAAGTCCTGGAAGGAAACGTGATTGCACTAGAAGTCGGAATCAATGAAATGCTTGCCAGATGTCCGCGATTCGCCGACTGGGTAAGTCGATTAATTGAGGCTTGTTCTGAATAGCGGTTTAACAACCGTTTAACAAGCAAAACAAAATCGCCCTCCCAGATACCTGAGAGGGCGATTAGTGTGATTTGGTTGTGATTCGGGAGAATCCTTCCTACCACCTGTTGAGAGGCATGCCGTTGGTCTTCATGCGGACCTGTTTCTTGACGGCTGTGAGGACTTCTTCGTAGGATTCGCGGCCGTCCTCGGTCTTGCCTGCGATGAGGTCGAGGTGGGAGGCTGCGTTGGCGAGGACCTGGTCGATGAGATTCACGATGAACTCCATGTCCTTCTCGACGAAGCCGCGTGAAGTGATGGCTGGGGTACCTACGCGGATGCCTGAGGTCTGGAACGGTGTGCGTGAGTCGAACGGCACCATGTTCTTGTTGATGGTGATGTCGGCTTTGCCTAGCTCCTTTTCAGCTACCTTGCCTGTAAGTTCAGGGTATTTGCTTCGGAGGTCGATGAGCATGAGATGGTTGTCGGTGCCTCCTGATACGATCTTGTAGCCTCTTGAGGCAAAGGCCTCTGCCATTGCCTGTGCGTTGGCTACTACCTGTTTCTGATAGTCCTTGAATTCCGGCTGGAGAGCTTCGTAGAATGATACCGCCTTTGCTGCGATGCAGTGCTCGAGCGGGCCGCCCTGGACTCCAGGGAATACGCTTGAGTTGAGGATCTGCGACATCTTCTTCACGACACCCTTAGGAGTGGTGAGGCCCCACGGATTGTCGAAGTCCTTGCCCATGAGGATGATACCTCCGCGAGGACCGCGTAGTGTCTTGTGGGTTGTTGATGTTACGATGTGAGCGTATTTTACCGGGTTGCTGAGAAGGCCGGCAGCTATGAGGCCAGCTGTGTGGGCCATGTCTATCCAGAGGATGGCGCCTACCTTGTCAGCGATTTCACGCATGCGTGCGTAATCCCATTCCCTTGAATATGCTGAAGCACCTCCGATGATGAGCTTTGGCTTGAATTCGAGAGCCCTCTGCTCCATCTGTTCATAATCAATCATGCCTGTTGTCTCGCTGAGGCCGTATGCCACCGCGTTGTAGAGGATTCCGGACATGTTTACCGGTGAGCCGTGGGTGAGGTGGCCGCCATGAGCGAGGTCGAGTCCCATGAAGGTCTCGCCCGGTTTGATGCATGCCATCATCACTGCCATGTTGGCCTGGGCTCCAGAGTGCGGCTGCACATTGGCATACTCAGCCTCGAAGAGTTCGCAGAGGCGGTCGATAGCAAGCTGCTCGATCTGGTCCACCACTTCGCAGCCGCCGTAGTATCTTGCTCCCGGATATCCTTCCGCATATTTGTTGGTGCAGATGGAGCCGAGGGCTTCAAGTACCTGGTTGCTTACGTAGTTCTCGGATGCGATCAGTTCGATTCCGGATGTCTGTCTTTCGTCTTCCTGCTTGATCAGATTGAAAATTTGGAGATCCTGTTTCATATATTCCTTTTTAATGCGGCTGCAAAATTAAGCATTTTTTACAAATGAAAGAAGTTTTTTAACTTTGCGTTCTTAAAAGAATATCCTGATATGAGCAACAGAAAACTTCTGAATATAGAGCTGGGAAGGGTCTCGGTGGAGGAATACAGGGAATTGCCGGAATCCGGCATTGTTGTGGTTCTGGACAATGTCCGCAGCGCACATAATGTGGGCTCTGCATTCAGGACGGCCGATTCCTTCAAGGCAGACAAGGTGTGGTTGTGCGGCATATGCGCCGTGCCCCCTTCTGCGGAAATCCATAAGTCTGCCCTTGGCGCGGAGGACAGCGTGGCATGGGAGCATGCAGGCGATACGATGGAGGCTGTACGCAGGCTCAGGGAGGACGGTTATGTGATAGTCAGCATCGAGCAGACCGTAAAGTCGGTGATGCTGGATACTTTCCGCCCGGAGAAGGGTAAGAAGTATGCCCTGGTATTCGGAAATGAGGTGTCCGGTGTGGCCCAGGAGGTGGTGGATGCTTCCGATTTCTCTCTTGAGGTGCCTCAGTACGGCACCAAGCATTCCCTGAATGTGTCCGTCACCGTAGGTGTCATTCTGTGGCATATGAGGTGTGCGATGAACGGATAATATGACAAAATGTCAGTCTTTCGAGGCTGGCATTCTGTTTGTCCGTGTAATTTACTGTTGTCACGAGCAGCGTCAGTGACACCGGCAGCGCCGGCACGTCATTCCGAGCGAAGCGTGGTAATCTAAAAATGAAATATATACTAAAAACGAAACATAATATGATCAGACCATTAGCAGACAGAGTAGTGATCGAGCCGAAGGCGGCCGAGACTCAGACAGCATCGGGACTTTATATTCCTGATACAGCAAAGGAGAAACCACAGCAGGGTACAGTAGTGGCTGCCGGCCCGGGAAAGAAGGATGAGCCTATGGAAGTGAAGGTGGGTGATGTAGTCATCTACGGCAAGTACGCAGGCACAGAGGTGTCTGTGGACGGCAAGGACTACCTCATTATGAAACAGACGGATATTTTAGCAATACTTTAATTATGGCAAAAGATATAAAATTCAATATTGAAGCGCGCGCCAAGATGAAGGAAGGCGCTGATGCGCTTGCGGATGCAGTGAAGGTTACTCTCGGACCTAAGGGTCGCAATGTGGTGATTGCCAAGAAGTTCGGTGCTCCTCAGGTGACTAAGGATGGTGTGACCGTGGCAAAGGAAATTCAGCTTGAGGACCAGTTCGCGGATATGGGTGCCCAGATGGTGAAGGAAGTGGCCTCGAAGACCAACGACCAGGCCGGTGACGGTACCACCACCGCTACAGTTCTTGCGCAGGCTATCATAAATGTAGGTTTGAAGAACGTTACGGCGGGAGCTAACCCTATGGACCTGAAGAGAGGTATCGACAAGGCAGTTGCAGCCGTAGTTGAGAGCCTCCGCGAGCAGAGTCAGGAGGTGGGTGAGGACTATGCCAAGATTGAGCAGGTCGGCACCATTTCGGCAAATAACGACAATTACATCGGAAAGCTTATTGCTGATGCCATGTCCAAGGTGAAGAAGGATGGAGTGATAACTGTAGAGGAGGCAAAGGGTACTGAGACAGAGGTTAAGGTAGTGGAGGGAATGCAGTTCGACAGAGGCTATATCTCTCCATATTTCATGACTAACGGCGACAAGATGGAGGCTGTCCTCGACAATCCGTATGTGCTTGTTACTGACAGAAAGATTTCTACAATGAAGGACCTCCTTCCGGTGCTCGAGCCAATCGCCCGAGAGGGCAAGTCCCTTCTGGTTATAGCAGAGGATGTTGATGGTGAGGCACTTACTACTCTCGTGGTGAACAAGCTTCGTGGTACCCTCAAGATAGCCGCTGTGAAGGCTCCAGGCTTCGGCGACCGTCGCAAGGAGATGCTTCAGGACATTGCTGTCCTCACAGGCGGTATGGTGGTGTCGGAAGAAAGAGGATTCAGCCTCGAGAACACAACTCCTGATATGCTCGGCAAGGCAGAGAAGGTGGTTGTGACCAAGGATAACACTACAGTGGTGAACGGTGCAGGCTCTGCAGAGGCAATCCAGGAGCGTGCTGACCTTATCCGCAAGCAGATCGAGACCACTACTTCAGACTACGATCGTGAGAAGCTCCAGGAACGTCTCGGCAAGCTCGCAGGAGGTGTTGCTGTCCTTTATGTGGGAGCCGCCACTGAGGTGGAGATGAAGGAGAAAAAAGACAGGGTAGAGGATGCTCTTAGCGCCACCCGTGCTGCTGTAGAGGAAGGTATCGTGCCAGGCGGAGGAGTCGCATATATCCGCGCATCCGAAGCTATCAGGGATCTTAAGGGTGTGAATGAGGATGAGACCACAGGTATCCACATCGTAGCTCGTGCCATTGAGGAGCCACTCCGCCAGATTGCGGCAAACGCAGGTGTAGAAGGCAGCGTGATCATCAACAAGATCCGCGAAGGCAAGGGCGATTTCGGATATAACGCCCGCACTGACGAGTATGTGAACATGTTTGAGGCCGGAGTGATCGATCCTACCAAGGTGTCACGCGTTGCTCTCGAGAATGCCGCATCAGTAGCCGGCATGTTCCTCACTACAGAGTGTGCTATCGTTGATCTCCCTGAACCTGCAGCTCCGGCAATGCCAGCCGGCGGCGGAATGGGCGGCATGATGTAACCCGCAGCATTTCTGCATACTTGGCAGATTGACCATGACGGCTGTCCCGGAAGAATCGCATGATTTTTCCGGGACAGCCTTTATGTGGGAACCGTTTTCCAAACCGGCCCTAAAAGTCGGTAACTCCGTCCCGAAGATCCGGATACTGCTCCTGGACCGGGATGGTGCCTCCTGAGTTGTCTGTGATGCCCAGGTTGGTGTTCATCTCGCTGGAAGTGAATCTCATAAGCCACCAAGGGTCATCTGCTGGCATATTGAATCGGAAGGCTTCCGGGAAGTTGCTCTCCTGCCCGCCGTGGAATCTCACCAGAGGCTTGCCCAGACGTCGGGTGTCGTTGTTGGAGAAGCCTTCTCCCCAGAGCTCCACCCTGCGCTGATACCAGATTTCGTCCTGAAGGCTCCTGCCTCCTGCATCTGCTGAGTAAGCCGGGTCACGATATTCCCGGACGAACCCTTCAAGCAGAGCCTTGGCACCGGCTGCATCCCCGCTTCCTGCCAGCCCTTCGGCCTGTATCAGTATCATCTCCTCGACCCTCATGAAAGGCCAGTCCTCGTCATTGACCGTGCCTCCGATGGAGTTCATTCCGAACTTTACGTTGGTGTATGGCAGGAACGGCATCTTGACATTATCTATCATTAGGTCTGCCACTGCATTGCCTGTGACGCCGTTCCAGCTGACATCCGCCAGGAGAGGAGAACTCAGGTCCTCGTCCACCCACCATCCCTTGCGCACGTCCGTTTCCGGAATCTGTGCATACAGCAGATTATTGATGCGTGAATATACCTGGGTGGCGGCTGAGTATCCGTCTCCGGAAAATGACCTTATCCATGCGCTCGACGTGGCATAAGGGTTGGAGGCGGCCACGTCTGCAGTCATGTCGTAGCCCCAGATCCAGTTGTGCTCTTCAAGACTGTAGAATGAAGGCCTTCCAACTTCGTCCATCGTCGCGGGAGTGTAACCCGCTGCCGCCTGTGCTGCATCTGATGCCGCCAAGGCCCATTCCTCCATGTTCAGCCACGCCCTTGCCCTGAGGCCGTATGCCGTCTGTCGGTCTATCCTGGATTTGTCAGGTCTTACATACCCTTCAAGATTCTCTATCGCGAATGTAAGGTCCTCGATTATAAGCTCATATATCTCCGCCACAGTCGCGCGCGGATTGTCTGTGAAGTCTGTTGTTTTCTCCGTCACCAGCGGAACGCATGGCTTGTCAGCTCCCCCGAGGGTATAGCTGAATTGGAAATAAGGAGCAAGATTCAGATAGGCGAACGCCCTTATGGCCCTCGCCTGGGCAAGTTTGTAAAGCGTCTCCTTGTCCCCTGATATCGATGAGTATGACCTGATAAGGTCGCTTGCGGCAGCAATGGTGTTGTACGGCGCCGCATATCTTATGTACGGATTCACATAGTCCGGGTCGCGGGATGTGAGGTATCCGCAGGCGGAGAACCAGTTGTAGCCGCTGTTGGCAGTGACGATGTCGGCAGCCTCAAGGTCTCCCGAGAAGGCCATCATTATGAATCCGAAGTCGTCGGGTCTTGTGCCTCCGAAGACGCTGCCAGGTGCTCCGAGCTTGGTGTACATGCCGTTGAAGGATGCATCTGCACGACTCGGGATGATGTCTGTGGTCTTCTGAAGCTGATCTGAAAGAAGGATGCCTCCCTGTGGTTCGAGTTCATTCATCCGGCTGCACGCCGCCGCTGCCAGGACCGTGAAAGATATTATATATATACGTTTCATTTCCCCAAAGAATTAAAATGTAAGACTTATACCTGCCGCTACCGTACGCATTGCAGAATAGGACCCGCTGTTGAGTCCGGATCCTGAAGTGAGCGATCCGAGTCCCATCGAAAAGCGAGGGTCCACTCCCTTCCTTGCTGCGAACACTGCGATATTGTCTCCCGATACGAAGACCCTTGCTCGGGCTATGCCAAGCATTGAGACGACGTTTTCAGGAAGCGTGTAGCCGATGGTTATGTTGTTGATGCTCAAGTAGTCGGAACTGATGAGATAGTTGCTCACGGCGGTCTGGCCCACGCTGGTGTCCCCGTCCAGACGAGGAATCTTGCTGTCCGGATTATCCGGAGTCCAAGCCTTGAGCGCGTCCTTATGCCATGCCGTTCCGGCAGATGAGGCTGTGTGCATCAGAGCCTGATATGTGCCGTCATAATATTTGCCTCCGAGCTGGAACGAGAACTGGGCGGAGAAATCAAATCCATATGCCTTCAGACTTGTTCCGAATCCTCCATATACGTCCGGCAGCACGCTTCCGAGCTCATATTGCGAGGCTTCCGAGATGGTCTCCGTCACAGTGGATTCTCCGGTCCATTCCCCGTCAGGCCCCATTACTTTCTTGTACCATAGGGCTTTTCCTGTCTCCGGATTCACTCCGGCAGATTTCTTCATATAAGCCTCGTAGAGCGAGCCCCCGACCTTGTATATGTAGTTGCTTCCGATGATTCCTTTTTCCGATACAGAAGGGTCGAGGGAGAGAATCCGGTTGCGGTAGTGACTCATGTTCAGATTCCATGTCCACTGTACATATCTGTTGCTGACTATTACTCCTTCCAGATTCGCTTCGAATCCGTTGTTGACTATCGATCCCACGTTCACTGGATAGTATCCTGTTGGATTGCCGGAAGATAGAGGCACATCCTTGCTGTATAGCAGGTCAGTGGTTTTTCTCGAAAAGTATTCGAGACTTCCGCTGAGCCATCCTCCCAGCACTTCGAAGTCCGCTCCCACATTGAACGAATGTGAGCTTTCCCATGTCAGTTCGTTATTTCCCTTGTAGGCCAGGTCTACGGAGTACTGTCCGGTAACCTCATTGTAAGAATGGGTATAATTGTCTGAATAAGAGTAGTATTTTCGGGCATAGTTGGAAGACGGGTATAGGTTGTCGTTGCCCTGTATGCCGTAGCTGGCCTTCAACTTCAGCATTTTTATCCAGGCAATATCTCCCATGAAGCTCTCCGAGCTTATGAGCCATGCGGCTCCGATGCTTCCGAAGTTGCCCCATCTGTGACCCGGAGCAAAGCGGGAGGAGCCATCGCGGCGGTATGATGCGCTCGCGAAATAGCGGTTGCCGTATTCATACTGAGCCCTGGCAAGGAAGCCCTGCGTAATATATTCTGCGGTATATGATGAAGTCTGTCTGCCGCTTGTGCCGTCTGCATTACCGAGTTCTCCGATGAATGGGTCGAAAAGATGGTCGTTCTGACCTTCGAGGAATTGTTCCTCCAGCTCATATACTTCATATCCGGCCAATACATTCAGGCTGTGCCCGCTGCCTCCGAAGTCGGTCTTGTACTCGGCAAGATACTGGGTGTTCACGGCAAAGGCCCTGCTATGGCTGACATATGCCAGACCGTCGGTGGAACTTTGTGAACCGAATCTGCTGTAGAGGGCGTTGTATCTGGTGTTGTCGTTTGTCAGACCAACATTGGCCGTGAGCGACAGTCCTCTTATCGGCGTGATGACTACGCCCCATTTGCCTGTGACTACATCTGCATTGGTATGTCTTCTGTTTACTTCGTTATCCCTCACGGCATTGCCCACGAACGAAGGACGCACAAACCCTGTCTGGTTGGAGTCATATACCTTCATCCCGTTTTCCATCATGATGTTTCCATCGGCATCCCTCACATAGAGAGGATAAATAGGACCTATCATGTTTGCAATGTAGAAGATATTGCCTGACGAGCCGTATGAATCCGTGTATGACGCAGTCTGCGAGTCCGAATGTACATAGCTCAAATTGGTGGACACCTTCAGCCACTCTCTGGCCTGGAAGTCCACATTCACTCTTGCCGTATATCTCTTGTAGCCTGAGTT
>CANBDX010000078.1 GCA_947367315.1 uncultured Bacteroidales bacterium
ATATCAAAAATGCAAATAAAAAGACATTGTCTCCTAATTGAAGTAATGCATTCCGAGGACTTTTTCAGTGGCGTCAATACGCCAGCCAGCTGCTCAAAGCAGGCGACGCAGCTCAGCCCAAGGGCTGCTCTGCCTGCTTTGTGCCGTCAGTGCCGAAACTGTAAAACAACCAGGATTTTCCGTTGAGCCTAAGTTTTGTCATTTTTTATAAGATTGCCACGCTTCGCTCGCAATGACGTGTGAGGGGAAATGCTCGCTATGACGTGAAGGACACGTCCGGAAAACACAGGAAATCCCGGACAGGAAGGCATTTCAGAGAGGAGCTATCCGGAAAAACGCAGGAAATCCCGGACAGGAGCATCATAAACAGGAGACTCATCCGGGAAAAGAGGCCAAATCCCGGATAGGAGCATCATAAACAGGAGACTCATCCGGGAAAGGGGTTCAAATCCCGGACAGAAGGGCATTTCAGAGAGAGGCTATCCGGAAAAACGCACCCTTTTACGGACAAAGTGCCATACAAGCGGTTTTGCGCCAGTAGTACAGAGGACGGATGCCGATGAGTAACTATGGGACAAGCACCAGGCGCAGGCCGAAGTAGTCGTCCCTGCGGTCCGGCGAGTAGCTGCCGCGATTCGAAACGCGGCATAACTCCGCGCTGCTGCGCCAGCTGCCCCCGCGCAAAACGCGGTGGAAGACGTCTGAAGAGCCCTTAGGATTAGTCTGGGCATTGCTGCTATAGGAGCCGTACCAGTCCTGACACCATTCATGTACGTTACCGGACATGTCGTATATTCCAAGCTCGTTAGGAGACTTAGTCTTCACAGCGTGAGTCTTGGAACTTGAGTTGGATTTGTACCAGGCTACATTGTCTATGCTGTTGCTACCAGAGTATTTATATCCCTTAGACTCGTTGCCGCCTCGGGCTGCGAACTCCAACTCGGCTTCGGTTGGCAATCGGAAGGTACGACCAGTAAGAAAATTCAGCTTGCGTATAAACTCCTGACAGTCATTCCAGGTAACAGACTCGACAGGGTTGCTGCTTCCCTTGAAACGGCTTGGATTGCTTCCCATCACTACCTGCCACAAAGCCTGAGTGACTTCCGTCTCGCCAATATAATAATCTGAAAGGGTAACCTGGTGAGCAGGTTTTTCATCGTTCTCCGCATCGTTTCCCTGTTCCGAAGTGGCGCCCATGGTAAATGTGCCGCCTTCAACCTCGATCATGTCGAATGAGACACCGTACACGGTGATGGTTTTTGGCGCAGCGCCGAAACGGCAGTCGATGGTGCGGTTACTGTCCGTCTGAGACACGGTGATGCTTTTGGTCAGGTCCTTCTTGCCTGATGCCTTGCAGACAATGGTGTGACTTCCGAAAGCTACATCATAAGTCCCGTTGGCAGGTCCGAGAAGGACTCCGTCGAGATAGAGTTGAGCGCCGGCGACATTGCTGGAGAAAGTCACAGGTGCTCCGCTCTGGAGAGTAGCATTGATCTCTGCTATCTGGCCTTCCGCCACGTTTACATTTCCCGTCCAGTCGGCGCAGCCGGACTTGGAGAGTTTAAGAGTGTGACTGCCGATAAGGGTTTCGGGAAGATACAATGGGGTCTGGCCTATGTGGGTGCCGTCAAGGTAGACTTCAGCAAAGTCCGGAGCGGAGGATATCGAAAGACTGCCGTTGATAGGAGAAGGAGCCTTGAGGGTTATCCTTCTGGACGGCATGTCAGCCGAGACGTTGATGTTGTCGGAAGTGCTTCTGTGGTTGGCCTTGCGGCATTCTACAAGATAAGAGCCGGTGGCGAGGTCTCCTGTCCATGAGCCTGAACCCTTGTGCTCGCCGTTCACCCAGATCTCGGCACCGTTATCCACAGAAAGAGTTACTCTTGCAAAATCAGCCTGAAGCACTGGGCTGATGGTGGTTACATTGCCGTCTGTGACGGTGACGGTAGTCTCATAGCTCTTGTAAAGATCCTTAATGAGGCGAATAGAATAAGTTCCGCTGGCAAGACGGTCGGTCTTCAAAGGAGCCTGGCCTATCAGCTCGTCAGCAAGATAAACATATGAACCATCAGCAGAAGTCCCTGTAATGCTGATCCAGCCGTGAGCCGGCTTAAGGTCTACCTTAACCATGGCCTTGTTCTTCATGTCGCTGACGGTCACGCTGCCCGAATACGTATGATAATCCTTTGCCGAGACAGTATAGGAGTATGTTCCGAACTTCACTCGTTTGCTGGCTGTACCAGAGTTAACTCTTATCGGAGTTCCGTCAAAAATCACCAGGGCATCCGCAGGAGTCACATTAAACACCACGAACTGCTGGAGATGGGCTGCGCTTTTGAGTTCTACATTGAAATATACCTTGTCAGACGTGACTTCAATCTGCTGCTCTGCCGTATCTTCTCCTGAATGAACCTTTACAGTATGAGAGCCTGCCATGACATCCTTGACGCTAAGTGTCATATCAGCCCCGGTCTTTCCTCGATATACCCCATCAAGCCACACGTCAGCCCCGGCCTTTGCGCAGGACACCACCACCGTCAGCTTCTGGTCAGCCCAACCGTCCATCAGATAGACCTTATCAGCTTCCGGGCTGATAGTCACGGTGTTGGACTCTCCCAAAGAGGGATGTTTGATATAGAATCTGGTCTCAGGTCTTGCCGTCATCTCGAGAATCAGTCCGTTACCGCCCGAAGCCACCTCCCTCTTCATCAGAACCACATTTCCGCCCAACACCTTCACCTCCACCTGCCTGATATCCTCCGGAGTCATCCTGTCCAGATGCAGCTTCAGACGCAAGCACGCACGGTTCGAACGGTCCTTCCCGATCGGGTCGATGTTCACGCCTCCGAGAGCGTTCGTCTGCTCAAGACGGAAAGACCCCTCGTCAAGAGTCAGTACGCTCCCGGCCTGAGCTGAAAGCGAAATAGAGAAGCCACAAAACAGAACTATCGGGAGAATAACAAGACTAAGTATCTTCTTCATAGGTTACAGTCAATTGATTAACCTGCGAATTTACATAAAATCCTTGTTTAAGAAAACATTTTTAATAGAGCCGGTTATCCAACTTGTGATTGCGAGGGAGGAGATTGCCACGCTTCGCTCGCAATGACGTGTGAGGAGAAATACTCGCGATGACGGGTGAGGGGAAATGCTCGCAATGACGGGTGACCTCATCCGGAAAAGGGGCTCAAATCCCGGACAGAAGGGCATTCAGAGGGGGGCTATCCGGAAAAACGCAGGGTTTCCCGGATCGGAGCATCATAAACAGGAGACTCATCCGGGGAAAGGGGCTCAAATCCCGGATAGAAGGGCACACACAGAGAGGAGCTATCCGGAAAAACATAGGAAATCCCGGATAGGAGCAGCTTAAACAGGAGACTCATCCGGAAAAAGGTAGCAAATCCCGGACAGGAAGGCATTTCAGAGAGAGGCTATCCGGAAAAACAGCCCAAATCCCGGACAGAAGGGCATTCAGAGAGGGGCTATCCGGAAAAACGCAGGGTTTCCCGGATAGGAGCATCATAAACAGGAGACTCATCCGGGAAAATAGTCCAAATCCCGAACAAAGTCTGTACACAGTCGGAATTATTCCTACCCCCTGTGCACAGCTGAAGGCCTCACAAGTACGTCAAACGAGGATTCGTGTGCACACCCGGCTCTAGTTTTACCCCCTGTGCACAACGACAAAAGCGGCGGCCCAGTGAAGGGGCGCCGCTTTGCGTTTGAATTTATCTTTATTCGTTTATTAACTATTATGTGGAAGCGACATGCCACCCCCGGCTATGGGGTGCCTGCCGAATGAAGAAATATTCATTTTTAGAGAGGGATTGCAAGGCACTTGAAGTTCGACAAACCGGAGCAACCTGGTGGTTGTGAGGATTTGGAGAGCAAGAGTAACGCAGCAATCACCTCTAAAAATAATATTTAGTCTTCCTTTTCCTCTTCGAGGTAAGCCTTCAGGAGCTTCTCCTGAACATCACCCGGTACAGGCTGGTAGTCAGCGAAGTCCATTGTAAATGTCGCGCTACCTGATGAGAGTGAGCTGAGGGTTGTAGAGTAACGGTAGAGCTCTGCGAGCGGAACACGTGCCTTGATAACCTCGAATCCCTTCTCTGAACCCATTCCTTCGATGAGGGCACGGCGGTTCTGGAGGTCTGACATACATGCACCCATGTACTCTGAAGGAGTAAGCACCTCAACATTGTAGATAGGCTCCATGATCTTAGGACCAGCTACACGGAATGCCTCCTTGAATGCGTTGCGGGCTGCAAGAACGAATGAGATTTCGTTTGAATCAACCGGGTGCATCTTACCGTCGTAAACATACACGCGGATGTCACGCGCAAGCGAACCTGTAAGAGGACCTTCGCTCATCTTCTCGTTGATACCCTTGAGAATTGCAGGCATGAAGCGTGCATCGATGGCACCACCCACGATACAGTTGTAGTACTCGAGCTTACCGCCCCATGGAAGGTCGAACTCTTCCTTGCCCTTGATATTGAGGACTACTTCCTTGCCGTCCACCTTGAAGCGGTTACCTGGATCAACGCCTTCCTGGTAAGGAGCGATGAGGAGGTGAACCTCTCCGAACTGACCTGCACCACCTGACTGCTTCTTGTGACGATAGTCGGCACAAGCAACCTTGGTGATGGTCTCGCGGTAAGAGATCTTAGGAGCAGAGAACTCGATTTCGAGCTTGTTCTCGTTCTGGAGTCTCCACTTGAGAGTGTTCACATGCTGCTCACCCATACCCTTGAGGATGGTCTGCTTCTGCTCCTTGTGGTATTCGATGATATATGTAGGATCCTCGGCTGCAATCTTAGCCATTGCCTCGCTCACCTTCTCCTCATCCTTAGCGTCCTTGGCCTTTACTGCACAACGATACTTGTAGTGAGGGAATTCGATGTTCTTGTAAGCGATGTCGGTTCCAGGTGTGCAGAGAGTCACATTGGTCTTTGCTGCACGGAGCTTCACCGTACATCCGATGTCTCCGGCGAGAAGATCCGTTACCTTCTCCTTCTTCTTACCTGCCACTGCATAGATGGCTGTGATTCTTTCCTTGTCGCCAGTCTCCGGATTCTCAAGGTCCATACCTTCGGTGAGCTCACCTGACATGACCTTGAAATACGCCACCTCACCGAGATGAGGCTCTACGGCGGTCTTATATATGAAGAGCGATACAGGAGCCTCCTGCTTGCACTCTACCTTCTTTCCATCCTTTGTGACGCCGATGCGCTCTGCTGGAGAAGCTGCTACGCGGATAGTGAACTCCATGAGACGCTTTACGCCGATGTCCTTCTTTGCAGAAAGACAGAATACAGGCATCACAGCTCCTTCGCGGATACCGATGCCAAGACCCTTTCTGATCTCATCCTCTGAGAGAGAACCCTGCTCGAAGAATGTCTCCATGAGGGTGTCGTCATACTCAGCCGCACGCTCGATGAGTTCGTTTCTGAGCTCTTCCGCAGTCTCAAGCATATCTGCAGGGATCTCGAGATCCTCGCGCTTGCCTGTGTCGCCTGCGAAACGATAGTATTTCATCTTGAGGACATCCACGAAACCGTCGAAGTCAGGCCCTGTAGTCACAGGATACTGAACCACTACCGGCTTGTTTCCGAACGCCTCCTTCATTGATTCGAGAGTGCCTTCCCAATTTGCCTTCTCACCGTCGAGCTGGTTTACAGCCACGATAAGAGGAATTCCGTAATCTCCTGCATAACGTGAGTAGATCTGAGTACCTACTTCCACGCCCTGCTGTGCATTTACAACGAGCACACCTGTGTCACAAACCTTGAATGCGGAAACCGCTCCACCTACGAAGTCGTCTGCACCCGGAGTGTCGATGATATTGAACTTGGTGTCCATGAACTCTGCATAGAGCGGAGTAGCGTAGATGGACCTCTGGTTGATCTGCTCGATCTCGGCATTGTCAGAAACAGTGTTCTTTGCCTCTACCGTACCTCTTCTGTCAATTACCTTACCTTCGTAAAGCATAGCTTCAGACAATGTGGTCTTACCTGCCTTGGTGCTACCAAGCAGAACCACATTACGGATGTTTTGGGTTGAATAAGCTTTCATCAGTCTTTGTGTTATTGTGTTTGTAATTATGTTCGGTCAGTGTCATTTAAGACACATCCTCGCAAATCTAATAAAACAATCTCACAATATCAATAAAGCGGAGCGGTTTTTTAATCACATGACACACTCGAAGTCCCTGCGAAGCATATTCTCCACATCATTTCCGGACATGCCGAACTTCTCGAAGAAAAGGTTGTCCATAACGTCGGGAATGTCCATTGACCGGGAGTCCGGACTTCCGGAACGCATCATGACCGAGCATGCATCTTCAAACATTTTTGTATTCATGACCTTGTGTTTTTCTGCAAAACTGACAAGCAACCGGATAAAAAGCAAGGCACAGAATGAAAAACAACAAGAAAAACCACCAATAATTTCTCTTTTTTATAACTTTTTCTCTTTTTTAATCGGATTTTCTTGCTATTCGTCGGATTTTCTTGTTTATACCACGTATGTTTATCAGATACTTTTGTCCAAATCTTAATAAGAAAGAGGAATGGACAACAATTCCATCAAGAAAAATATCCGACAGGTACGCAAGTCCCGCAAGATTACTCAGGAAGAGATGGCCCACAAGCTGGGAATCTCCCTTACAGCATACAGGGACCTGGAAAAAGGCAACACTTCCGTGATGAACGGGAATGTGATGAAGATGGCGGACCTGCTTGAAACATCGGCAGAAGAACTGATCCTCGGATACAGGCCCGCCCAGACGGAAGGCTTCGCTCTTGAAGATATCAGACAGGAATACGGAATGCGCATAACAAGTCTCGAGAGAAGAATTGTAGATCTGGAGAAACTCCTGTCTTCTCAGGAAGAAAACATCAGAAGCAAGAACGAAATCATATCAATGCTCAAGAAAAGGCTTGGCGAGGACAATTAGTTTGTGTATTTTTGCAGAATGCGCAAAGAACCACAACTATTGAACTTTCTGCACGGAGATCTTATAGAGGCAGGATGTGACGAAGCCGGACGAGGCCCTCTGGCAGGACCCGTATATGCCGCAGCCGTCATCCTTCCGAAAGATTTTCACCATCCTCTTCTGAATGACTCCAAACAGATGAGCGAAAAATCGCGTGAAATACTCCGCCCTATAATAGAGCGGGAGGCTGTCGCATGGGCTGTGGAAGAGGTAAGCGCGGAAGAAATCGATACGATAAACATTCTGAACGCATCCATAACCGGCATGCAGAGGGCAGTGCGCCGGCTCAGCGTGAAACCGGAATTCCTGCTGATAGACGGCAACCGTTTCAAGCCTTTCGACGGATATGCATACCAGTGCGTGGTGAAGGGTGACGGCAAGTTCGCTTCCATCGCAGCGGCATCGGTCCTTGCGAAGACATACAGGGACGAGCATATGAGGCGGCTGGCCAAAGAATATCCGGAGTACGGATGGGAACGTAACATGGGCTATCCCACCAAGGAACATATCGAGGCCATTATCGCGCACGGATATACCCCGTATCACAGGAAAAGCTTCCACCTGAAGCAACTTGAACCGACACTTTTTTAATAGAGATCCCCGATCAAGCCGGGGATGATGTTTTACCCGAAAGGAACGACCGAATGATAAAAGTCATTGCCGGCACCGACCGGCAATATAATAACAAGATGAACATGAAAAAGATATTATGCGTTTTCACTGCACTTGCAGTATTTGCCTCAAGCCTCAGGGCAGACGAAGGAATGTGGCTTCTGCCGCTCATTCAGCAGATGAACGGTCAGGCTATGCAGGACCTCGGATGCGAGCTCACCCCTGAACAGATCTACAGCATCAACAACACATCCCTCAAGGACGCCATCGTCCAGTTCGGAGGCGGCTGCACCGGAGAAATCATTTCTTCGGAGGGTCTGCTTGTGACCAACCACCACTGCGGTTACGGAAGCATCCAGAAGCTCAGCAGCGTGGAGCACGACTATCTCAGGAACGGCTATTGGGCCATGAGACGCAGCGAAGAACTCCCTTGCGAAGGTCTGAGCGTGACTTTCCTCGAATATATGAAGGATGTGACGGGAGAAGTCAAGGCTATCGAGGCCAAGGCCGAGAAGAAATACAGGCGCAAGAAAGACGCAGAACAGAAGATAGAGGCTGCGGTAAAGAAGGAACTGGACAAGATGAAGGAGGAAGTGGAAAAGCAGAATCCTTATTGCAAGGTCGTGCTCACTTCCTTCTACAACGAGAACGTATATTATATAATAGTATATAAGGTATATAATGATGTGCGTTTTGTGGGCGCACCGCCTTCATCCATAGGAAAGTTCGGCGCGGACACTGACAACTGGATGTGGCCTCGCCATACTGGAGACTTCTCCATGTTCCGAGTATATGCGGACAAGGATAACAATCCTGCTGAATATTCTCCCGAGAATGTCCCTCTCAAGGCAAAGAACCATCTGAAGATATCCCTCAAGGGCGTGCAGGAAGGCGACTACACCATGATCATGGGTTATCCCGGACGCACTACACGTTTCCAGACATCTCCTGAACTGAAAGGGCAGATCGCGACAAACGACATCCGCATCGCTGCGCGCACAATACGCCAGAATGTGCTTCTGGAGGACATGCTTGCCGACCCTAAGGTAAAGATTCAGTATGCAAGCAAGTACTCAAGCTCGTCCAACGGATGGAAGAAATGGCAGGGCATGAAGCTGGCTTTCGGCAAGCTGGACATCATCGGCCGTGCGGAGAAGGAGGAGGCTGATTTCCAGGCATGGGTGGAGGCCGATCCTGCACGCAAGGCCAGATACGGCACAGCACTGGCTGACCTCGCAGCAGCAGTCGAGGCTGGAAAAGAGGCAAGCGATGCATTCACAAGGGCATTCGAGACCATATACAGGATAGAGATCACCAACTTTGCCGGTTCTTTTGACGCACATGTAAAGAAAGCCCTAAAGGAAGGCACCGACACTCTGGATGCGCTTAATCAGGCATATGAGAAGATTGCTCCTAAATACGCCGACTATTCGGCTCCTACAGACTGCAAGGTAGCGAAGGCCATGATGAATCACTACCGCGACATTGCAGACACCGAATATGCACGATCTCTGGAGGAAAGCAATCTGGACGGATTCGTGGACGATATGTTCAAATACAGTTCGTTTACATCAGCAGAGGCTCTCAAAGAAGGCATAGCAAAGAAAGGATACGGAGTTCTCGAGGACCAGGCGGTATGGGCCGGCAGAAATATCCGCGAAGAGACCATAAAAGCACAGGAGGCTACAAAGGCGACAGAAAAAGCCCTTGCAGAAGCCCGCAAACTCTATACAGAGGGACTTCTGGAATGGAAGAAGGGGGAGCCTTCTTATCCGGACGCAAACTTCACCATGCGTCTTACTTATGGTAGCGTAAAGGGATATTCGCCTAAGGATGCCGTAAGATACCGATATTATACCACCCTGGACGGAGTGATGGAGAAGGAAGATCCGGACAACTGGGAATTCGTGGTGCCTGCAAGGCTCAAGGAACTTTGGCAGAACAAGGATTTCGGTCAGTATGCGATGGCTGACGGCAAGATGCCTGTGGCATTCCTCAGCAACAACGACATCACGGGAGGCAACTCCGGAAGTCCTATCATGAATTCACGCGGAGAGCTTATCGGACTGGCCTTCGACGGCAACTGGGAGTCAATGAGCAGCGACGTGATGTTCGAGCCGGATCTCCAGAGGTGCATCAATGTGGACATACGCTACGTGCTTTTCATTGTGGATAAGTTCGGAGGAGCAGGCTGGCTGCTTGATGAGATGGATATAGTGAATACTCTATAATAATAAAATCACACACGTCATTGCGAGCGTAGCGTGGCAAGCCTTAAAATAATATTATAATATATGATAAAGGAAAACGAAGTAAACAAATGGCTTCTGGAAGTGGAGCACCCAGCAAAGGGGGACAAGAGCATCGTTGAGCT
>CANBDX010000079.1 GCA_947367315.1 uncultured Bacteroidales bacterium
GGGAATTCGTGCTTTTTTCCGGATGGCGTCCCTCATTTAGTTCCTCCTGTCCGGGAATTCGTGCTTTTTTCCGGATGGCGTCCCTCATTTAGTTCCTCCTGTCCGGGAATTCCTATGTTTTTCCGGATGGCCTTGTTATTTATTATGGAAACATTTCGTTAAGGATATGAATGTCCATGCGAAGTAGACGTCTAATCTGCTGGTTTGTGGCTTTGTATCTGAAATGCAGCTCTTTTGCCAACTGGATTTTCTGTTCTGGACTTAGCATGGTTACTGTTTTTGTTCCGAAGTTGGCTTCGGCGTATTTTACAGATGTGTTAAAGAGTTCTTCATCTGTAAGGAATATGGTATCCTTCAACCTTTCTGCAATCAGACTAAATGCCTCAGCATTGCGAGTCAGGGCGTTGAAGTAGCTGCGTGCATCCTGAAACATGCGTTCTCCTAATGATATGTCGCAGAATGATGTAACTATAACTCCCATCCCATCCTTTACCCGTAGCCTGCTCAAGTTGTCTATGTCTCTGCAATGAGCTATCTGTCTTTTCCTGTCATATGTCAGTTTATCAAATTCGATGGTTTCTATATGCTTGATTAATGGACAGAAGTATGCATAACCTCCTCCCCATGGATAGTTGGAAGGAGTATGTCCTGGGTTGGCTACATATGCGTTTCTGTTTGTATAAACGATTTCATTCCTAAGAGCTTTGAGACTGTCTATGGGAATAATGTCAGCCTCAAAACTATCCCAGTCTACTATTATCCCAGCTTTCTTGAAAACTCTCTGCTGTCTTTGTTTAAAGTCATCGAACAGTGCAATACAATCAGTGCGCGGTCCGCTTGCAATCAGGTGCATATGGTTGCTCATAAGTTCAAATGTGATAACCTTGACTTTGGGATATTTGCAGCAAGAAACTGCTAGCAGTGTTTCAGCCAGTTCGAACATTTCGTCAGACAGGTAGATATCCTGCATCTTTCTTCCATCAGTAAACAGATGCCAGAAT
Source organism: uncultured Bacteroidales bacterium (assembly GCA_947367315.1). GTDB lineage: Bacteria > Bacteroidota > Bacteroidia > Bacteroidales > UBA932 > Cryptobacteroides. Next base: position 1,002 of record CANBDX010000079.1, read on the forward strand.
GGACCAGACATCTCAAATTCTCTTTCACAGATACTCTCCTTCTCCGAGAAAGTCAGTGTGCGTAATTCCGTTTTCATGTATATGTTGCGATATTCCGTCAGAGGTACCCATTATGTTCTCAGACATAAGGGCGAAATTTGGTTTTTGGGGGTTGCGGCTAGCTCGGAATTTGTCTCGACATATTCAATTATCGAAGACAGATAATGACTTTTAGTCCACCTCGTCTATTGAGGCAGAAAAGGACGGGTCACTTTGAGATCGGAGGGAGAATATCTATATAATCTGGCAAATAGTTGTATTGCATCACGCAAAGTCCACCCTGATGCAATACGAAGTTCATCGGTGCTTGTAGTGAATACAGTGTAAGCTGTGTGTGGATGATGGTGTTCAGGGTCTATTGCCGGAACAGTCTTGACGTTAAGATATAGTGCCTCCATGATCTTAGTTATGGTTTATGATGTTATGCCATTTGATCGTGGATGGCGAACCAGATAGTTCTCAATCTTTGCCAAAGATAGTCTTTTCAAATGATATACGATATGTTTTTTATTCAAAAAGTTAAAGGATTATCCGTTAAAACCACAGTAATTTTAAATGGTATTCTACATTGTTGTATAATTCCAGTTTAAAATTGAGCGAAGATTACCCTCATTAAGTCGCTCTGACAGCGCGCTTGGCAAATACGCCAGCCAGCAGCTCAAAGCAAGCTGCGCGAGCTACGCCCAAAGGACTCCGCTCACTGCAAAGGTCCGCTGGACTATTTGCTAATCGTTCGCTATGCCTGCTTTGTGCCTTGAGCCCAAAAGATAAAAGTTAAACCGCCCAATACAAGGGTCGTATGTCTGAACTGCTTTCCCATCCGGAAATTCCTATACTTTTCCGGATGACACCCCTCTGGGATCCCTTCTTGTCCGGGAAATCGTGTCTTTTTCCGGATAGGGCCCTTCATTAAGTTCTTCCTGTCCGGGAAATCGTGCTTTTTTCCGGATGACACCCCTCGTTAAGCTTCTCCCATCCGGGAAATCGTGCTTTTTTCCGGATGACTCCCATCAGAAATGCTCTCCTGTCCGGGAATTCCTGCCTTTTTCCGGATGGCGTCCCTCATTTAGTTCCTCCTTTCCGGGAATTCCTATGTTTTTCCGGATGGCCTTGTGATTTAGATGCTTCAGGCCAGAGCGGCTGGCATGTCGCTATCAGGACTTCGATGCAGAGTTTCCGCATTCCGTAGTCGGGTTTGGTCTGAGGATTGTTTGTAAGGCTTGGAGGTAATTTAGAATAATTATAAATGAACTTACAAATGGACAGGATTAGAAATATATTGACGTCGGTTGTGGTGTTGTGCGCGACCGGCGTCTTGTTGTCTGCTCAGGGCGGATACACTGCAAGCAGCACCGTCGTGGACCAGTTCGGGCCAGTTATCGGGGCTGCTGTTGTCGAGATCGGGACTTCCAACGGCACATCCACCGGGATCGACGGCGGGTTCGCTCTTACGGTGTCGAGTCCCGACTCTCCTGTGGAGATAAGCTGCATAGGATATGCATCCCAGATTTTCCAGGCCTCCCAGCTTCCGTCTACGGTGACTTTGAAGGAAGACACCGAGATGCTTCAGGAGACTGTGGTCATCGGTTACGGAACAGTGAAGAAGGACGACATGACAGGCTCCATCTCCGCAATCAAGGCCGATGATATCAATAGAGGAGCCGTGGTCAATACCCAGGATATGCTGAAGGGTAAGGTACCTGGTCTTCTGGTGACACCGGGAGACGGCGGCCCTGGCTCGGGTTCGCGTATCAGGATCAGGGGCTCGGCCTCTCTGAACGCTTCCAACGACCCTCTGATAGTGATTGACGGAGTGCCTATAGCCCAGGGAGCTGGAGGCGCGATGTCCAATCCTCTCGATCTGCTGAATCCGGATGACATCGAGTCGTTCTCGGTCCTTAAGGATGCCTCGGCTGCAGCGATATACGGCTCCAGGGCATCCAACGGCGTCATCCTCATCACCACCCGGAAAGGAGCGGGCATGATTCCGCAAGTGAGCTATGCCGGCTCCGTAAGCGTGCAGCATATATCTTCAAAAGTGCCGGTAATGTCCCCGGCGGAGTTGAAACGGTTTTATGCCGAGACCTATCCTGCAGGAACTCCTGTCGGCGACAGGATTGCAGAACTTACCGGGACGGCCGAGACAGACTGGCAGGATCTGGTCTTCCGCACTGCGCTTGCCACCGACCACAACCTGAGTGTCTATGGCAATCTGAATGACCGTATGCCTTATCGCGCCTCCATCGCATATATGGGGCAGCAGGGTACACTCAGGGAGTCGCATTACGACAGGGGTACGATAGATGTGACGCTGTCTCCGAACTTCCTGGACAAGCACCTGACTTTCGATGTCAATGCGAAGGCTGTGTATTCATATCAGGACTATGCCGACGGCGGCACTGTGGGCAAGGCTGCCTTCTTCAACCCTACCCGGCACCCTTACTGGCTTAATCCTGACGGAACAATCGACTATACGACTACCAACGGCTACTGGAATTACGGAAACGGGCGTGGAGAGGCATTCACTCCTAATGTGCTTGTCGGCCCTAGTCCTTTGTCACAACTCTACGACAGCATCAGTGATGCCCGCTCCACCCGTTTCATTGGCCGTACCGCTGTGGATTACAAGATACACGGGCTTGAGAACCTGCGTGTGAACATGAGTGCAGGTCTTGACATAACGGTCACCGATTCCTATAATGGGGTGGTGCCGGGGTCCTTCCAGGCCTATACCGACACCAGCAACCTTCGCGTGGGACAATATTCCAAAGGCTATAACCTCAGCCGAAGCCAGCTTCTTGAGATGTATCTGAATTACAACAATGCCTGGGGAATCCACAATCTTGACTTTCTGGCCGGATATTCATGGCAGAATAACTACTGGGCGAACCGCAGCATCAGTTATTTCAACATCACCCATGAGCCTAACCTCAATCCCGGAGAGACGGTGGATTCGCGCTACCTGTGGTTCCGGAACGAGAATTATCTGCTCTCATTCTACGGCCGCGTGAACTACTCGATAGATTCGAGATATGTGTTTACGTTCACGGCCAGAGGCGACGGATCCAGCAAGTTTGCCAAGGCTCACAGATGGGGATTCTTCCCGTCCGGTGCCTTTGCATGGAATATCGCTAAAGAACCGTTTATGGAGGAAGTGCCAGAGGTGTCGGAAATGAAACTGCGTCTCTCCGTGGGACAGACCGGCCAGCAGGACGGAATAGGTGACTATGTGCACCTTGCACGCTATAATATCTCCAGCAATCCGTCGTATACCTACAATATGGGTATGAACAATTTCATGAGGACGTTCACTCCGCAGGCATATGACCCGACTATACGCTGGGAGACAACGACGACCTATAACATAGGATTGGACTACGGCTTCTTCAACAACAGGCTAAGCGGCAGCATCGATGCATATATACGTGATACAAAGGATCTTCTAAACTCGGTGCAGGTCCCTATGGGATCCAATTTCGGCAATAAACTGATGACCAACATAGGCTCCATCCGTAATAAGGGATTGGAATTTGCCATCAGCGGCATACCTGTGCAGACAGGGGACTGGAGCGTTCAGGTGAGCGTCAACGGCACATTCCAGGATACTGAATTCACGAAGCTGAATGTGACCGAGGATGACAACTACTACATCGAGACGGGTACGATTTCCAAAGGAACTGGAGGATATCTATGCCGCCAGATGGTTGGTTATGCACCATATACGTATTATACTTATAAACAGAAATATGACCTCGCCGGCAAGCCTCTCCAGAACCAGTTGGAGGACCTTGACGGAGATGGTGCCATCACTGAAGGAGACCGTTATATGACGGGCAGGAGTGCCGCTCCGAAGTTCTTCTACGGCCTGAATGCAAAGATTGCATACAAGGACTGGGACTTCGGCTTCAACGGCCACGGGGCTGCCGGCACATGGGTGTTCAACGACTTCGCCTCTGCGAATTCAACTTCGAGTCTTGACCTCAATTCCGGAGCTCTGCCTAATCAGGCGAAGCTCGTGAAGAAGACCGGATTCACGGCTCCGAATTCCGGACAGCAGTGGTACTCGGATTATTTTCTGGAGAACGCTTCGTTCTTCCGTCTGGACGACATTAGCCTCGGATACACATTCCGCGGACTGGGAGTCTGGGCTACGGATATCAGGGTCGGATTCAGCGTGCAGAATGTATTCATACTTACAGGTTACAGCGGAATGGATCCGGAAGTGGTCTCCGAAAACGGCATAGACAACGCCATGTGGCCTCGCCCTCGGACCTACTCCCTCCGGTTGAATGTTAAATTTTAGAATGTTAGATTTTTGAGATGGCTATGACTCTACCGGATATGTTGTTCCCTGATTACCGCGACGCCAAGATAACCATCAAAAACTTTGCGTCGTGTCCAGGAAACTCCATAAATGAACTGAATTCCTGCCGCGACGCAAGGAAATTCCCAGGAAACCTTGCGTCGTGTCCGGTAAAGGTGATGAGTCCCTGTAAGGGCCGTGACAATTTTCCAATTTTCAAAAAACAAAAGAGAATAATATGAAACGAACAATATACATAGCGGTCGCAGCCGCACTTATGACCTCCTGCGTCCAGGACCTCGACACCCTGCCTCTGAACAGGACCGAACCCGTGTCGGAATACGTCTATGGCAATTTAGAGGATGCCTATCTATCCGGACTGGCACGTCTCTACTTCCAGTTCGTGACCAATGATCTGACGGATCTTCAGCCGATGGACGGAGGCGCTTCCGAACTTATACGCGCCTTCTGGTCAGTCCAGGAGACCACCACTGATGAGGCCAAGTGTTCATGGGAGAACGATGCATGGGTGCGCGCCCTGAACACCAACACCTGGACCGATGTCCAGAACGATGCCATATATGCAGTCTATGTGCGTACCCTTCAGGGAGTTGCACTGGTGAACGAATATCTGCGTCAGACTGCCCCGGACCGCCTCTCCGACAGGGGAGTGGCACCGGAGCTCGCGGCGAAGATAGACGGTTTCCGTGCTGAAGCCAGGTTCATCCGCGCATATCTCTACTGGATGGCTCTGGACTGCTTCGGCAGTGTGCCTTTCACTACTGAGAATTCTCCTTTCGGAGGCACGTATTTTCCTGCGCAGGCCTCCCGCGAGTACATCTTCAACTATTGCATCGACGAACTCAATGCCCTGCTTACCCCAGGCAGCGACATGCCTGCCCCTCGCTCTCTCTATCCACGTGCCGATAGGGGTGCTGTGGCGGGCCTGCTTGCACGTATGTATCTGAATGCCAAGGTGTATGTAGGATTGGATATGTCATCTGAAGCCAAGGCTGCATGTGAGGAAATCTTCACTATGGGTTATGCTCTCTGCCCTTCATATGCCGATCTTTTCAGGGGCGACAACGGCAATAATTCCGCTTCTGCCGGAGAGTTCCTGTGGGCCATAGACTATGATGCCAATAGTACTAACTCCTATGGTGGCACGACCTATATCCTCAGTGCTTCGCTTGCGGCCACGGACATCACGGACGAGTCCCGTCCTAACGGTCAGGTGAACGGCTGGGCCGGTCTGCGCGTACCTTACGAGTTCGTCTCGAAATATTACGGTGTGTCCGGACAGGACTATGAGACCGGCGCTTACGAGACTTCCGACAAGAGGGGAGAAATATTCTACATCAAGGGGCGCTCGGAGTCGATGGACGGAGCTTTGTACAGTTTCATGAACGGATGGTCCTGCCTGAAATTCAACAACATACCTTCAGGACAGACAAATGAGTCCTACCTTCCGGTTTCTGCCCAGATGGGCTACTCCAATGTGGACTTCCCGATGATTCGTCTGGCTGAAATCTACCTGATCTACGCCGAAGCATGCATGAATCTTGGAGTTCCGGAAGAGGCACTTCCGTATATACAGGCCCTTGCCGCCCGTGCAGGACTTGCCTCTGAGGCTTCTGATTCCGATGGAGCCGCCCGTGCCGGCCTTGCCGCCGAGGCTGCATCAGCTCCAGCTCCCTCCGGCCCCGTTTGGATCGTATCTCCTGCCGAAATCACGCCTCAATTCATCGAGGCCGAGCGTGCCCGCGAACTCCTCTGGGAAGCTCATCGCCGTACCGACCTGATACGTCTGGGACTATACGATACGGCCGAATTCCTGTGGCCATACAAGGGAGGTGACAGCTATGCCGGCACATCGTTCCCGTCCTATAAATGCATCTTCCCCCTTCCTCCGACTGAGCTGGCAACTAACAAGGCCCTCGTCCAGAATCCGGGGTACTGATATGAACTTTGTCCGCGACGCAAGGTTCTGATATGATTTCCTTGCGTCGCGGTACAAGCTGTGGTAGTGTTGGTAACGGTGCTGAGTATAACGCCCCCCAGACTAAATTTACAAACCGACCTTTTCATTTGATTCATAAATATGTCGAAACGGTTATTGGGCAACTATTCCTAATTCTTGTTCGTCACTAAATTCCGCCCGTTCATCACATCATTCCAGCATTTTGTCCTTATATATATACATAGATAAGAAAGTGTGGTGCTTTTGGTAAGAGTTGTACTTATACATGAACGAAAGTTTTAAATTTATGATATCAATGAGGAATTTTCTGATGGGAACAATGGCTGCGGCCTTGATGGTCTCCTGCGCTTCAGGAGAGGCGCTTAACGTTCCGAAGGCAACGTATGAGGAATGTGTATATTCTGGTGACAGGACTGAGTTTGCCGTGTGGGCTCCTACAGCAGAGGCTGCACAGCTCAGGCTTTACCGTTCGGCTTCCGACGAGTCTGCATTCCAGATTGTGAACATGAAGCTTTCAAAGAAGGAGGGCCTTTGGAAGGCTACCGTGAAGGAAGACCTTAAGGGTGTGTTCTACACATTCCAGGTCCAGCAGAACGGCCAGTGGCTTCCTGAGACAGCCGGCATCTCTGCCAAGGCTGTTGGTGTGAACGGATGGCGTGGTGCCGTGGTGGACTGGGATGAGACAGATCCAGAAGGCTGGGCAGAGGACAGGAGTCCTGAGATACGCCCATCGGACATCATCGTCTATGAGATGCACCACAGGGATTTCTCCATCCACGAGACTTCGGGCGTGATCAACAAGGGTAAATATCTCGCTCTGACCGAAGAGGGAACCAAGAACCCTGACGGCCTTGCAACAGGCATCGACCACCTTAAGGAGATTGGCGTGACCTATGTCCAGCTCCTTCCTTCGACCGACTACATCACGGTGGATGAGACCCGCCTTGATACCCCTCAGTATAACTGGGGATACGATCCGTTCAACTACAATGCTGTCGAGGGATCATATTCTACAGACCCATACAACCCTGTGACCCGTATCAAGGAGTTCAAGCAGATGATCCAGGCTCTCCACAAGGCCGGCTTCCGTGTAATCCTCGACGTGGTCTATAACCACACTACAGACGCTTCAAAGACTGGTTTCGAGCGCACCATGCCGGGATATTTTTACCGCATGCGTCCTGACGGAACATTCTTCGACGGTTCCGGCTGCGGCAACGAGACAGCTTCCGAGCAGGAAATGTTCCGCAAATATATAATCGAGTCTCTCGAGTGGTGGATGAAGGAATACCACATCGACGGATTCCGTTTCGACCTTATGGCCATCCATGACATTGACACCATGAACGAGATCAGCGAGCGTCTTCATGCCATAGATCCTGCTGTGGTGATCTACGGCGAGGGCTGGGCGGCACAGTCTCCGGCGCTTCCTGCCGAGCAGATAGCTCTAAAGGTCAATACACACATGCTCAACAAGGTCGGCGCATTCAGCGACAATATCCGTGACGCTGTACGCGGACCTCTCGGATGTGAGAATGCAGGCTTCATGGATGGCGTCGCGGGCAACAAGGAGAACGTACAGTTCGGTATCGCCGGAGGTGTGGAGCACCCTCAGGTGACCGTAGAGCCGTGGACAAATAATCCTCTCCAGCATGTGAGCTATGTGAGCTGCCACGACGACCACTGCCTCCGTGACCGTCTCGAGGAGGCTACCAAGGCTTCCGAGAAGGAACGTCTCAATATGGTGAAGCTCGCTCAGACAGCCGTATATACATCCCAGGGAATTCCTTTCATCTTCACCGGTGAGGAACTCTACCGCCACAAGCAGGGTGTGAAGAACAGCTACTGCAGCCCGGACTCGATCAATGCAATAGACTGGACCTACAAGACAAAGTACAACGACCTCGTGAGGTATTATGCAGAGCTGGCGGCTATCCGTCATGCACACCCTGGCTTCTGTCTCGGTGATGCGGCTCTCGTTCGTGAGAAGCTCGAGTTCATCGATGTTGATGATCCTTGCGTGGTTGCATTCCGCATCAATGGTCTTGAGGGTATCGACAGCGCCAAGTCTCTCACAGTGCTCCTCAACGGCTCCAAGAAGCCGGTGGCTGTAAGTATCCCTGAGGGCCAGTATGTCGTGCTTGCTCAGAACGGTCAGGCTGATGCAGACGGCTTGAGCGCATATACAGGCAACGCAATCATCGCCGGATCCACCTCAGCAACTATTCTTGCTGAAATGTAATATTGTGTCAGCGGAAGCCCGCGTAGCGAAGCATATACCTATGCTTCTGCGAAGCGGAGCGGGTTTCCGCTGACGTATGTGCGTAGCGAAGCATATCTTATGCTTCTGCGAAGCGGAGCGGGTTTCCGCTGACGTATGTGCGTAGCGAAGCATATCTTATGCTTCTGCGAAGCGGAGCGGGTTTCCGCTGACGTATG
>CANBDX010000080.1 GCA_947367315.1 uncultured Bacteroidales bacterium
TTTCCCTGCGTCGTGTCCTTGTTTCTTTCTTCCTGCGTCCCTCTCTGTCCACGACGCAAGGTTTTTGGCTGATTTCCTTGCGTCGTGTCCTTGTTTCTTTCTTCCTGCGTCCCTCTCTGTCCACGACGCAAGGTTTTGGGCTGATTTGCATGCGTCGTGTCTTTGATCTTTCGTCTGAGCCGCTTTCCTTCCGCGACGCAAAGTTTTGGGCTGATTTCCCTGCGTCGTGTCCTTGTTTCTTTCTTCCTGCGTCCCTCTCTGTCCACGACGCAAGGTTTTTGGCTGATTTCCCTGCGTCGTGTCTTTGTTATCTTTCGTCTGAGCCGCTTTCCTTCCGCGACGCAAAGTTTTGGGATGATTTCCCTGCGTCGTGGCATCGGCTGTAGCGTTTGCGTGGTGGTGTGACACTGAATGCAGTGTTTCGGAGACCATGAGACTAAAAAGTGCCGAAATACTGTCATGTCCATCAGTGGGCCATAAGAATCAGACAGTTGTCATTAGACCTTCGCTCCGGACGGAGTTCTGCACTTTAAATAAATCCATATCTTCGCGGAAGTATTTTTAACGACACTGCGTTATTTCACCAAAAAACAATTGGCGGACATAATCAACATAGAGGATATCGAACTGGCGAAGCTATGCTCTAAAGGGGACAAAAAGGCCAGACATGAGCTGTATACAAGGTATGCGGCTTACCTCTTCGCGCTCTGTATCAGATATGTAGGCGAAAAGGAACTCGCCCGTGACCTGATGCATGATGCGATGATTAAGATCTTTGATACAATTGGCAGATATAAACCGACCGGAACGTTGAAGTCCTGGTGCGCAAGGGTAACTGTTAATATGGTGGTCGATTATCTGAGGAAATCAAAACGGATGGAACTGCAGCCCTTAGAACAGACACAGGATAAGATCCCCGACCCTCAGACTGAAGACGTAGCAAAGGTTCCGAAGCAGGAACTGATGCGTATGGTAGGAGAACTCCCGGAAACCAAAAGGGTGATATTCAATCTATTCTGTGTGGAAGGGTATTCTCATAAGGATATTGCAGAAATGCTGAACATAAAGGAGAAGACATCATCCTCGCTGCTGTTTAAGGCACGTGCCCAGTTAGCGGAAAATGTCAGGGATTATATAAGAAGAAACGGATTATGATGGAAGACTGGACAGATATCATAGGTGAGGAACTCAAGAATGTCGAGGAACCTCTTCCTGCTGATGACTGGAGCCTCCTTCAGCAGAAATATGCAGTCGCTCAGAGAAGGAGGAAGGCTGCTGCGTTCGCGTGGGCCGGTGGCATCACGTCGCTTGCTGCTGCCCTCGCTCTCATGTTTCTGCTTGTCCGTCCTGATAGTACTGTTGTTGAAAATGATCTTGTTGCTAAACTCTTGCCACCTATAGAGGAAGCAGTTACTTTTGAATCAAGTCTTGTAGAATCTCCAATAGATACAGCTCTTTATGTGGCTCCTCCTGTGCAAAAGAAGGTGTCCGTACCTGCTGATGCCGTAAAGAAGCCAGTTGCTGATGTCCTCGCCGCTGAAAATAATACTGGAGAAATTCCGTCTGAAAAAACGGAGGAAGTATTTGATGTGCTCCGAGATACGACTTCTTTGAAAGATAAGCTTCTTGCTGAAGCTGATGCTTCCAACAGGAAGGCTCCTCAGGAAGAAGAGCATGCCCAGTCAACTGAGGCATCCGTTTTTGATGACTTCACGGATGACGGCCCAGGACTCGGAAGACGTCCGATGTCCATAGGAATATCCGGATCTGTATTTGTATGGGACAGTCCTGTCGTGAAAGTGATGAATGATCACGCTCCTAAACCTCCGGATGATCAAAATCCGGATTCCCTTGCAGTAGAGACCCCGAAACCGGCAATGATGAGAGCAAGGAACGGCTATTCGGATTCTTATCAGCATGAAATCCCTGTATCCGTCGGCTTGTCTGCAAGATTCTTCATCACAGACAGGCTCTCGATAAATACGGGCCTTAATTATACAAGATACAAATCACTCAGAAACAGATGGTTTGCTTCCACCTATGACCAGCAGAAAGACTGGCAATATGTCCATTATCTCGGGGTGCCGGTCAGACTCGACTATATGGCTGTAAACAGGAAGCATTTCAATCTGTATTTCGGAGCTGGCCTGCAGATGGATAAATGTGTGTATGCAACTGTCGGAGAAGAGAGATTGCGTGAGAAGCAGCTTCTGTTTGGTTTGAACGGAGCAATGGGACTTCAGGTGAACATCGTGCCAATGGCAGGACTTTATTTCGAGCCTGAAGTATCATATGCTCTAAACAAAGGATCAATAGAGACATTCCGTTCAGATGAACCGTTTGTCGTCACAATTCGAGGCGGTCTGAGATTCAATTTCTAGAATATTTCCAGTTATCTTGGAAGTATTCATAAGTCAATCGCGTTTACATGCTGAGTCGGTCCTTACTTCCGAAATGGTCTCTGGCGAGCGTATCCTTAAATGGCGTGAAGGTACAGAAGAGAAATCTATCAATAATGAACCGATATTTGCCCTTGCTGGCTTTCACAAGCCAACATCATCGACGTAGATTATAGACCTTATGTCTCAGGAACTCGCTGAACTGATGCGGGTCCGCGAACTCCGCCTGTTGTTCGGGTGTTATTATCTCACCAACTGCAATTCTCGTCCGTTTGCCACTTTTATTGAACACTTCCGGAATCAGGCGTGAAAGCCTTATCTTCCAGTCTATCAGCCCTAATGCGTAGTAGAAATACGAATTCCGGTCTAAGAAATGCACAGGAACAACCGGCACATTGAGCTTCTTTATCAGCCTGATCACAGGCTCCTGCCATTCTCGGTCCCTGATGCATCCCTCCTTCAGGCTCAGGTCCGAGACTGCTCCTGCTGGAAACAGACCTAAGACCCCTCCGCTCCTGATATGAGCAACGGCATCCTTGATCCCCAGTATGCTGTCCTTTGTCGGTGCCGTCCGTTCGACTCCTGTTGGTGTCACGCATATGAAATTTTCCTCCAATGTCCTGATCCTGCCGAGAATTCTGTTCACCATCACCTTGAAATCAGGTCTTATGTGGCCGAAAATATCCACGAGCATGACTCCGTCTATATGTCCGTATGGATGGTTGCTGATAGTGATAAACGGGCCTTCGGGCAGCCTCTTCAGTACTTCCGGATTCAGAATCTCATATTCGATACCTATATCTTTCAGGACGGCCCTTGCAAAGTCAGGTCCCTGCCGGCCCGAATTTCTGTCATAGAGGTCATTGACCTTGTCCACATCCAGCATGCGCATAAGGCCTTTGCATAAGGCGTTTCCGCATTTTCCGCGAAAAAGCGGCATCATGTCTTCAAGTTCATTCAATGTAAGAAGCGGCATAATTGAAGATTTTGAACTCCTTCTGGAGAATTTCACAGAATGCCGATGGAACAAAAACTATGCGGTAAATTATTTTTTTCATATCTTTGCAGCTGTCATGGTGATTGCAGACTATCTCGTGTCGTGCAATTGAAAAGGGAATCCGGTGGAAGACCGGAACTGTGCCCGCAGCTGTGAGTCCGCTTAAGTTTCCTGAAATCTACGCCACTGCCGTTCAGGCGGGAAGGCTCAGGGACGGACGAGTCAGAAGACCTGCCATGACAGGATGAACTGATGGCGCCCGGGGGCAGGTGCTCTATGAGTTTACATGATGTTACTGAAATTATTGGTATCGGTTTGCTGTGTCGTTCCTTCTGGCGACACTCTTGATGTTGCGACAGTATCCGCCCGCAGGAATGCTGCCGTGGCATCGTTGTCTCCGGTCCGTACCATCACGGAGACGAAAATGGAAAGACTCGGAACAGTCGGCCTACATGAGGTCGTGAATCAGTTCTCTGGGGTCAGCATCAAGGATTATGGCGGAATAGGAGGGCTCAAGACTGTATCTGTCAGAAATATGGGTGCATCTCACACAGCTGTATTATATGATGGCATACCCGTTTCTGATGCGCAGAACGGCCAGGTGGATATATCGCGCTTCGATCTTGATGACATCGCCTCCGTTTCCATGTCGATCGGTCTGGAAGATGACATATTCTGCAGCGCAAGGCATCTGTCTGCTGCCGGTACTCTGCGTATAGAAAGCGCGAAGCCATCATTTGCTGACGGCCCGACAGAGGTCAATGCCAGAATGACAATCGGATCATTCGGAACATATGTCCCTTATGTTGCACTAAGGCAGAAAATAGGCTCTGGATGTGCCCTTAAGACAGCCTTGAACGGAACATTCTCGAAAGGGGATTATCAGTTCGAACTTCAGAACGGAATACTGACAACAATAGAAAAAAGGATAAACAGTGATGTGCAGTCATATGGGGCCGAAGCTGATTTCTATGCAGACTGGGCTTCCGGCGGCAGGCTTAAGGCTAAGGTGAATTACAATAGTTCCGAAAGAGGACTGCCTGGATCCGTCATCCTTTATACACAGAATGCATATGAGCGTCTGTGGGACAGGTCCCTCATCTCCAGTCTGATGTACGACTGCGATCTTGGAAATCAATGGAAACTGCATGCTGATGCCGGCTACACCTGCGGCTTCAACAGACATCTGAATACCGATCCGATATATCCAAGCTCTCAGGACAGCAGATATCGTCAGGATGAGTATTCATTTGCAGTAAGGTCACTTTATAAACCGGCATCAGGGTGGGAGATAGTCCTTGCGGAAGACCTTTTCTGCAACACATTGGACTCAAACATACCGGAATGCCCGTTCCCTGTACGTCTGAGCAGCATAGGTGCTTTCTCAGCCAAGTACGACACCGACGGTATCATAATGTCAGCAAGCCTTGTCGGCACATTCATAACCGAACAGCTGGCATCTGGCAATTCGCCGTCAGACCGTTTCAGGCTTTCGCCCATGATCGGGTTGTCATGGCTCTTTCACAGAAATTTCCGTCTTCGTGCCAGCTATAAGGACGGTTTCAGAGTGCCTACATTCAATGATTTGTATTACGCCCGTGTTGGCAATGTCAATCTCCGACCGGAAATCGCAAGACAGTGCAACCTGGGATTGACATACACCTGCTCATACGAATGGGGCTCTGCTGACATCACTGCGGATGCATATTACAACTCCATCAAGGACAAGATAGTTGCAGTCCCGACAATGTTCATATGGAAGATGCGCAATGTCGGCGAAGTGGCAATGTATGGAGCAGATATCACCGCATCAGCAGTATGTAAGGCATCTGGGTGGCTGAAAATCCATGCCTCGACAAACTACTCCCTGCAATATGCACTTGATGTAACCGACCCCGGGTCAAAGAGTTACCGGCATCAGATCCCATATACACCACGTCATTGCGGAAGCGGCAGCCTCGTCCTTGAAAGCAAGTGGATCAACCTCTCGTACCGCATGACAGCCAGTGGCAGAAGATATGACAAGAACCAGAATATCCACGCAAATGAGATTCCCTCTTATTGGGATCACAGCCTATCTCTCAATCGTGAATTCTCCTTCGGAAAATCGCATGTCTATAGGATCCATCTGAGTCTGGATGCTCTAAACCTTACTGACAACAACTATGAAGTAATCCGGTTCTATCCGATGCCTGGACGCTCATTCAGGCTGACGATGAAATTCAAATATTAAATTCCATACCTTTCTGTACAAGTCATTCTTTTACATTTATGATCCTTTTAAACAAATATCCCATGAACTCTATAAAACTCTTCCTGGCCTTAGCTTTCATAATGGCACTCTATTCCTGCGACAATTCCTCCCATGACAGGATTACCCCGGCCAGCTCCGGAACGTACATCCTTAATAACGGAAACTGGGGCAGCAACGATTCGCATATCGGAATATACAATCCGGCTGCCAGGACCTTTGCAGCCGATGTGTTCATGACGGCCAACGGCCAGGCTCTCGGTGACCTCGGGCAGGATATCGTTGGTGTTGGGGAAGATATCTTTATTGCAGTCAATGGCTCACAGACAATCTTCGTGACCGATGCTGACCTTAAGATAAAGCATCAGATCAATGCAGACAAGGAAGGCACGAGGCTCTCTCCAAAATATATGGCGGTTTCAGCCAACAGACTCTATGTGACTTTCTATGAAGGTTATGTCGGTGAGATTGCTGCCGATTATTCGCTCAGGCTGTGTCCGGTCGGTCCAAACCCCGAAGGAATCGCAGTGGCAGGAGATAATCTTTATGTAGCCAACTCCGGCGGAATGTCATATCCGGCATACAACAACACGGTCTCGGTCGTTTCTGCTTCTACCTTTACGGAGACATCAACCGTCAAGGTGAACGTCAATCCGAATAAGATAGAGGCTTCATCAGACGGGACTTACGTATATGTATCAAGTTTCGGCAACTATGCTGATGCCCCTGCCATGCTCCAGGTTATCACTGCTTCTGACGGCAAGGTATCAGACCTTGACTATGCATCTGTAAGCTCCATAGCCAAAGGAAGGGACGATATACTATACATTCTCTGCGGAGGCTACGACGAAAACTGGAATCCACTCCCGGGAAATATCTTCATGCACGACATGAAGACAAACAGGCCTCTCGGGGCATTCGTTACAGATGGAACGGCCCTCCAAGACGCCTATTCGGTCTCAGCTGCTGCTGACGGCTATGTATATGTCGGTTGCTCCGATTACACAAATACCGGAGATGTCTATGTATTCACACGGGAAGGCAAGCTTCACGACAAGTTCGACTCACAAGGCCTTAACCCGCTGAAAGCATACTGATCGTCGTGGATCTTTAATATGTAAGAGCGGTCTCGTAGTATGTGGCGAAGCAAGGATAGCTTTCCAGAGGGGCCGGCTTGCAGAATTCCACACCTTCGAAAGCCTGAGAGTCTGTCTGACCGCTCGGCTCATGGATTTCAAGAGCCGCATCCACGCCATCCAGTCTCACATCCACCTTGCCGTCTTTATATTTATAATGGAGGGAACCCTTTCCGATTTTAACCGAAGTTTCCAGATATGTGATTTCAGACGGAAGCTTTGGCTCGATCACTATCACTCCGTTCAGGAGATCCGGTCTGATGCCGAGGAAATACTGGTACCATACGCGCAGGTGTTCCGCGTTGCTCCATGCCTGAAGGAATGTGCCGGAACGGTTCACCCACGACTTTCCCTCGCGTGGATGAGCGTCTGCATTCTCGCTGAGGCTTCCCACTGCGCCTTCATGCAGGGCCTGGCGGTTCATGTTCCTGAAGAGTTCCCAGGCAGCGTCCACCTGACCGTACTCTATCATGCGCTGCATGGCTATTCCGTTGTTCCATAGCCAGATGGTGCCGTTGTGGTAGGCGTCATCCTTGTGGTAATAGTGCCAGTTCTCATGCTGTGGATGGAACTGCCTGTCCCATTGTGCCAGCGATGCCACACCCCATGGATATACGAGCTCCTCCCATGTGCGTCGGGTAACCTTCTGTTTGAAGTCGTCGTCATTCACAAGTTCGAAACAATATAGCTGATTAGGGCGGAACTGCGTGTCAGGCGACCCGTCTGCATTGAGATGGTCATATATCATATTCCCGTCCTTATCGCAGAAGTCCTGCTCGAAACGCCCTGCAAGCATCTGTGCGAGCCCGCTCCACTGCTCTGCAGAGCCGGTGTCGCCTATTATTGCCGCAATCTTGCTTCCTGCCGTGAGCTGACCGTACCACAATGCCTGGATATCGTTTGCGCGGTTGCCGCGAGGCGATCCAGGTATGCCGTTGCGCTTGACGTCCATCCATGTGTCCGCATCGGCATGTGTAAGATATCCGTTGGTGTCGGTATAGTTTGCGATGGATGCGTCAATGCTGGTCTTTATCGCCGGGTAGATGTCTTCAAGGAAGCCGGTGTCGCCGCAGTATTCTGCAAGTTCAAGGGCCTGGCTCACGAAACGAGGAGTGCCGTCGGTGGTGTTATAAAGTATCCCTTCAAGGTTAGCTCTGTTAGGTATGCGGCCGTAGGTTTCTGAAGAAGGGTCCTTGTCCTGAAGCTTGGCGAAGTCCTTGAGGATCTCCTTTGCTACGTCGAACTGACCGGTAACAAGACAACCTCCCGGCATTGAAATGAACATGTCGCGTCCCCAGTATTCATTGAACCAAGGGAGTCCTGCGTATATGCCGTTGCCTTGCTGCTCTGTGATGAGTTCGTCCATTGTGATGGTGATCCAGTCCAGAGCCTTGTCTAGCTCCGGAAGATTGGATTTCACCGGATTATATTCTGTAATAAGGCCGTTTATGCGGTCCTTTCTTTTTGTGACAAGGCTCTGCAGGTCAGAACGTACCGCCGCTGCCAGACTGCTGCATTCTGCGGCAGTTCCATAGGTGAGAATAAATCCTCCTGCCGATGCCGGTGCCTTGATGCCATATTGCATGGCCTCGAATCCGCTTTTTGAAAGGGGAGTGAGCAGGATGCGTGAATCCGGAGCCTCATGTGGGGTTACGAGCAATCCTTCTGCAGTCGCTTCCTGATCTTTAAGCAGACTGGTGTCCAGAACGCAGAAAATGGAATCCGCATCAGTATCCAGGTCAATTATAATGGCCGGCATATCATCCAGAAGTTGGAATGTTTCGACGGCGTTGTCCCATTTTCTGACAAGCCTGTCAGGGAATACCGTGCATGCGGCATCACTTTTCTTCAGCGCCACGCCGTCAGCACCTATGGTGTAGTCTGCCAGAATGCGCTTCTTCGCCATATTCCATCCGGAATACCAGTCCAGACTTTCCATATGAGTTCTTCCGTACCAGTATCCGGCTTTCTTGTCCGTATATGAATATTCCCTGTTTTCCTGTGGGGAAACCTCTATCCCGATGGTGTCTGTCTTGTAAATCCCTGATGCACAGGAAAGCATAGCTGCTGCTGCAGCCATAATTGAAATACCTCTGAAATTCATGTCCTAAATTTTTAACTTACGAATATAGGAAATAAATTTCAGAGGTACTCCTCTTTTATCTGCAATTGCACTTAGGACATTCCTTTACCTCCGTTTTCCATAGACCATGCAGATTGCAGTATTCATAAACTGCCGTGACTTTGCCGTTGCATGCGCAGATTTCTGCTTCAGGCTTGTCCTTCAGGTCGATGCGTATGCCTCCGTTTTCCATTTCAACGTAAATGAAGACGATATGATGTTCCGGAGTCATCGGGTGAGGGATGCTTCCCACTTCGACTTTGAGTTTTCCTCCTTCTGTCTGTCTGACAACCGGGACATGCTTCTCGTTGCTTGCATCAACTGTGTTTGGGCTCAGTTCCTCCATCTGTTCTCCGCAGCACACTACAGGCACCCCGGAATCCACGAATTTTACGATGACGTTGCCGCAATGGCGGCATCTGTAGAATTTTGTTGCCATATTATATATAAATTAATGTATGCTTTACTCCTTATCTAAAATAGTGCCTATGAAATGTTCGTTGTTTCTGGTGTTCGTTTTTATCATGATACATGAATTGACTTTCAATATATATGCCTCTGCCGTGGCTTTAGGCTCGTTACTCTGTGAAAATTGGCTCATGCTCCACTCTCTCATATCCTTCTGTAGCGGCCTTTGGCTCGCTCCGCAGGGAGCATGGGATTATGCTCCGCTCGCTCACATGCCCCGGCATTTCCGCAGTCGCTAATTACACTGTACTGCTTGTGCCTGAAATTGCCAAAAGTCGCACAAGCGGTCATCAAAAC
>CANBDX010000081.1 GCA_947367315.1 uncultured Bacteroidales bacterium
ATCTCAAATTCTTCAAGAGGTATTTAATTAGGCGATTCTCAGAGGGTTATTATTTGTACACCTTTTTCAGCGGCCTCCCTTTTGGGGTACCCATGATATGCTAAAATATTGAAGTATAGGTAGTTATGGATTACGCTGTCGAGCTTAAATATGCTGGCCCAAAGCTTGTGATTGGTGATTGTTTTGCTGTAAGCGTCTCCAGTGTTACATCTTGACGACCGGGGTGCTTTTATTCCGCTATTATTATCCCCCTTGATTTACCCCTTGTGCGACTTTTGGTCAAAACTCGCCTAAGGGGTCCCAGAAATCTTACAAATACAGCAGTTTTGATGACCCCTTGAGCAACTTTTGGTCATTTCAGGCCTAAGCTGTTGTCAGGAGGTGGGTGAGATGAAACATATCATTTCAGGCCCAAGCAGTCGTCTGGTGAGGGTTGAGATGTAATATGTCAGGCACTATATAGTTTAAAGAAGTAAATCCTTACTTAAAGTTTTGGCACAGGCTTTGCAAAATGTTAAGTCACGGTTAGTTTAGTTGTTAATAATAGGGTTATGGTTCATCCGGCTGGTCCGATCTGAAGGGTCAGCCGGATGTTTTTATAGAAAAAGTCATTACCTTTGAGGAATAGAACCTTAGAAGCTAGCTTCTTACACTCAGTAAATTTCAAACAGTTACCATATGGGCCATTTGGATACTCGTGCAGCGCATGACCGTCTCGGACTCAGATATCCGAGTCTGGGCGTGGTGTTCATACAGACTTTCTCCCTCAATCATCTCATGGAGTTCGTCCATGACTATGAATCTGCTGATGCTGATGACGATAACTACGACAAGGAATCGGACAGGTATATTTCCAAAGCGGAAGTGGTTGGCAAACCAAGAGCATATGTGAACCGCGACATAGAGAATCAGATCTTCGTTCTTCCCGAGAGTGATGGGCAGTCTAATTTGAGCAGGCGTACTGACCGTGTAGTCAGCCGCTATTCGCTTCCAGGATTCGATTTCGAGATGGATATCAATCCGCCGGATGGAGAGTCGCTCGAGGATGTGACGCTTGCCGGTCATGTGAATGTGGAAATGTCACTCTTTTTTGACAATACATTGTCTCTTACTTATCGTTTCCTCTTTAATGGCAATGTGTGCACAATGTCCAAGCCTTTGGCTACGGACCATGTGATAGTCCTGCTGTCCACATGGCTGGGTGCTGAGTTCTGGAGTGATGACCAGGAGGGAGACGGTCAGAAGACAGACATCAATTACGAGGCTGGTCTCAAGTTCCGCCATCTGCCTTTTGATGCCCGGGGCAAGTTCCGAGAGTATGATTCTGAAGAGGACTGGACTGAAATCAGGGGTAAGGGATATGTTTTTGAAGAGATAGCGCAATGCTATAAGAGTTATATCTATAATTACTGCACCAAGTTCAGGAAGGATGCTCCGTTAAAGGATATATCGCGGTATCGTTACCGCAGGATGAAGGAGGATATCAAGGTGACGGGAGATCATCATTATGCGATGGTGGATGTGTGGGAGGATATTTCCCATCCGCTCCCGGAGGGGATCGACCTTTTTGCAACTGGTCGCGAGGACTCTCTTTCCGAGGCTGATATCGTGACCCATGTGAGGGATTTTCACAGGAGTGAACTGATTGGCCTGCTGAGTCTGTATCCTGAGGAATGGCCTTATCGTGATGACGAGGCTTACGATGAGGTATGTGGTGGGAATATAGCCATAGATACGGATGATCTGGTGCTTGCCGGCAATAATCTGTGCCTTGTAATAGGTACATATGGCCGCAGGGGAAAGGATACCGACGGTGTGGATTGGGAAAAGCATCTTCTGGAGCGGAAAAGATACCATGTGTCCTGGCCGGAATATCTCATGCTTCTGCAGCTTGTACTTGCCAAAAAACATATTCTCGGAATCGTGCGTGATGAACTTGTGGCATCTACATTGGGAGCCAGGGACTGCTCATCACAGGAACTTATCGGTAAGAATGCTGAATTGAGCCTCCGTCTGACCCGTCTGATGCTCCAGCTCGATGTCATAAAATATTCCAAGTTCACCTCCCATAAGGTGATGTATGAGCGTACATCTAAGCGCTTTGCGCTCAAGGAGGATGAAGACAGTCTGAGGAATCTGATGGATACTGTGGACAGTAGTCTCCATAATATCAGCGACTACAAGTCCATGAAGTCGGAATTCCTGTTGAATATAATCCTCGGTATAGTATCGGTAGCTTCTACATTCGAACTGCTGTTTCAGAATTCGGAAATGCCGTTCCTAACCCATTTCGGGGTCGAATCCAGCAGGCTGGCTGCTGTGCTTGTTGCTGTGGTGGCGTCCATCACCATCTTTGCGATACTGCTTGTTGTGGTAAAGTATGCCAGGGCTATCATTGAAAGAATAAAAAGTTATTTTTAATATCGGCTTATGGAAATTAAGGAAGCGTTGGCTGCAGATGCGCATATGCTGGCAGACCTTTTTATCGGTTATATCGACGCTCATCGCGAATATATCTCACACGGTGAGATCCAGATGGGAGTGGGCGAGGGCAGGATCGAAGGAGGAACTCTTGTGGCAGCCCCGGCACGTCTTGCAAGGACGAAATGGATAAAATATATCGATGCGCACATAGCGGACAAGGAAACATCGAATGTATGGAAGGCTCTGGATCAGGATGGTGCTTTAGCCGGATTCTGCGTGGCGGATATCCAGGAGGATGGTGATGAGCCGTTCGGAATGGTGTGTGATGTGCTTGTAAAGGAGGAATATCGTGGCGCAGGTGTAGGAGGTTCTCTGCTTCAGACTGCCATCGGCTGGCTGCGCTCGAAAGGCGTCAAGGATATCTATCTGGAGTCAGGAAAGAATAACCATGCAGCACACCGTTTCTTTGAAAACCGTGGATTCTGCCACGTGAGTGAAATCTACAAGCTGGCATAGAATCTTTTGACGTACCTTATGCATGGGCTGCGTCAAGGCTGACTGTGGTTCCGGCTTCAAGGCCGTTGCGCCGAGGCTGACTGTGGTTCTGACCTCAAGTCAGTTGTGGTTCCGGCTTCAAGACATCTGTGTCGGAACTGAATATCCAGCTGGTACAGTGGCCGTTTCAGCGTACTGCGCTAACCCGCCACGGTTTCGTGGTACAGTTCCAATCCCCGTGTTGACCACCCCCTACGGTTTCGTGGTGTTGCTCTAGAAGCTTGGTGTTGATCGTTTCTGGGTGTTGGATTTCCCTGTGTTGCGTATATATTAGATTTTCAGCATATTACCTATTTATCCCTTCCCCTTTTGGACTACCCATGAAGTGCTAAAATGCTGAAGTGTAGGAAGTTATGGATTACGCGGTCGAGCTTAAATATGCTGGCCCAAAGCTTGTGATTGGTGATTGTTTTGCTGTAAGCGTCTCCAGTGTTACATCTTGACGACCGGGGTGCTTTTATTCCGCTATTATTATCCCCCTTGATTTACCCCTTGTGCGACTTTTGGTCAAAACTCGCCCAAGGTGTCCTGCAAATCTTACAAATACAGCAGTTTTGATGATCCCTTGAGCAACTTTTGGTCATTTCAGGCCCAAGCTGTTGTCAGGAGGTGGGTGAGATGAAACATGCCATTTCAGGCCCAAGCAGTCGTCAGAGGAGGGTTAAGATGTAATATGTCATACACTAAGTGTAAAGTAGTAAATTATTACTTAAAGTTTTGGCACGGGCTTTGCAAAAAGTTAAGTCACGGTTAGTTTAGTTGTTAATAATAGGGTTATGGTTCATCCGGCTGGTCCGATCTGAAGGGGCAGCCGGATGTTTTTATTGTGTGACTTCGGATATGTAGGATTATTCAATCGCAGAAGCAGGGCTTTCCCGGGGAGATTTAGAACATCTGGGCTTATAATCCATGGGTGAGCAGTGGAAATCCTACTGCATATCCATCTGGATAAGGTGGCGCTTCAGTTTCTTTCCGAGGGCGTATTCTCCGAAATCTATGGCCGGGTCTTCAAGGATGGCGCTCGTGCAAAGATCCTCGCCTCTGAATATGGTGCTTTCGGCCTTTCTACGGATATCCTCAATCCGGTCTATGGCCTCCTTGGGAACGATGAGGTGGCAAGGAATCACTACTGGTAGCGGGTTAAGTCCCACTGCATGGGCTATGGCACGTACTCCGGCTCTGTTGTCGCAAAGCTCTGCAAAATCAGTGTAGCTCAGAAGTTCCCTCACGGCTCTGGAGCTGGCGGACTTCGTTGAAATATTTCCCGCGTCTGACCTGATGGACTTTGCTGACTGATCCGCATCGTTTTCTATGTGATACTTCATGCCGGTCTGACCTTCTGGGACCTTCTGATCTTCCGGAATATTCTCATTTTCCGGGGTGTTCAGGTATCTTGTATTGACCAGGTTTTCTGTAGTAGTTTGACATTCTGTACTGGCCGCCGTCAACTCCCAGAGTTTCTTCCAGACGCGCTTCTGGAAATCGGTTCCGAAAAGCATCAGGTCTTCCCATCTGGACTCTTGTCTTAGTTTCAACACCTGTCCGAAGTCCATGGCTGCAGCCTGTATATCCAGATATGGCAGAGGCTCATCCTTGATGGTCTTTCTCTTCTTTCCAGAAGCATCCCTGAGTCTGTACTCCTCTGCAATACGGGCCGATATCTCCGCAAGCCTGTCATAATCCCTTGAGATTCCGGCAAGCTTCCCGTCAATGCGGATGACAATCCATTTCCGGTCGGTTTCCATAATTCTTATGTTTATTTCTGCCGCAGTCCCTGTCCGGTAGTTCTGTCCGCTAAGTAACCCTCCCCGCTCTCCACATGAACCACAACTTCCAAATATACAAAAACTTACCGGGATATCACCTCTTTTACTTCATTTTATGTAATTATTAATGATTATCCACAAAATCCAGTATTTACGTCATCCCTTTATATCCTCAAAACCCCCAAAGCCATTCTACGCCCCAATCTTTCATAATTGCTCCCTGTTCCCTTCCTGTGTCCCCTCCTGTTCCCTTTCCTTCCCGTTTTCCTTTTCCTTTCCGTTTTCCTTTTCCTGCTCCTCCTCCTTCCTTTCGTTTGATTTCTCTCATATTTTTTCTCATTCCTCGTTTCCTCTTTTTTTCTTCCTCTTTTTTTCTTCCGTTGCTCCTATTGGAGCTGGAGGCCGAACCGTCAGTCATAAAATCCGGCAAAAACTTGA
Source organism: uncultured Bacteroidales bacterium (assembly GCA_947367315.1). Classification (GTDB taxonomy): domain Bacteria; phylum Bacteroidota; class Bacteroidia; order Bacteroidales; family UBA932; genus Cryptobacteroides. The sequence continues at coordinate 5,184 of CANBDX010000081.1, forward strand.
CTGACGGTCCTTGTTTTCACCGATTTTGGACCTTTTGGGGCACCGTCAGTCACTTTTTCGGCCTTTTTTGTGACTGACGCTCTCAGAAGTCAAGCTGCAAAGTAACAAGTCAGGAAAATTTTTATAGCTTTGACATCAGGAACCGGCATTTCGCGAGAGATGAGGAGATTGACAGATGAGAACGAAAGTGAAAAAGATAAAATGTTATGAAAAAGACTTACCACCTATGCCTTTCGGCTGGAGATGAGGTCATGTTCCGCGACCTCGAAGACTATCACAGAGGATTCAACTGTTTTGCACTTGCCCTTTATAAGACTGACTCAACCGGTCTTGTGGAGTCAATTATGTCCACCCATGTCCATCAGCTGGTTCAGACACATGATCCCGATGCCTTTATGTTCTGTTTCCGTAATCCGTATTCAAAGTATTTCAATCGAAAATATGGGCGTTCGGGAAGACTAGGGGAGGGGAAGCACTTCTCCATGCAAGTAGTGGGTCATTATCATACTATAGCGGCAGCCAGCTATGTCATGAGGAACCCTCTTCATCATGGTGTGGCGCCTACGCCATATGCTTATCGTCACTCTTCTGCCAACGCTATTTTCAGAGAAGAACTGGGAAAGTTCCATCAGGAGGCCCTTCTTCCTGAAAAATCATATGCCGGATATTTGGGGAGACATGCCGAATATCCGGCTAGTTATAAGATGACAGAAAGCGGGGTATTCACGCGTGAGAGCGTTCTGGATATACCTCAGGTGGAAGCGTTGTTCGGCACTCCGCGTGCATTCAACTTCTATATGACCAGAAAGTCATCGGAAGAATGGGAGGCAGAGCAAAATAGGGATGACAACGGAATGCCTTCGATAAATCTGACTGCTATCGAGCATGGAGTAGGTCTTCATGATGCCGGCAGGATGCTTATATTCGAAAGCGGAAAGGCAGACTATAGAAATATATCGGACATCGAACTATGTACGGAACTCGATATGTTGACTAGAAGACGATATGGACAGCCTTCGGTATACCAGTTGTCATTAAAAGATAAATTAGAGATTGCAGAACATCTGTTTCGCGTGCGCCGTCTTGGCGAATCTCAGATACGTCGTTGTCTTGTTCTTCTTCGTTAATCCCGTTTTTTATAAATTTGCACGGTAACTTGAAATATGAAAGACATGACAACTGAGGTATTTGCGACATTGTCTATGATAATCTTGAGTTGGGTGGTGCTGCTTGCTGCAGATGCTGCTCTATGTGGAATATTAAATCTTATTGCCGGGATATCTTTCAGGAAAGCTTTCCTTTGGGGCTGCATCTCGTTGATTATACCTCCTGCCGTTATAGCCTATGGCGGACTTGTGGAAAGAAAAATGTTAAAGGTCAATCAAGTAGAAGTGGAATTTGATGGATTACCGGAGAGCTTTGAAGGGTATCGCATAGTTCATGTCTCCGATATACATGCACGGTCTTTTCAAGGACGGGAGACGGACCTGCTTAAGGCGGTAGAGGCAATCAATGTCTTGAATCCGGATATGGTGGCCTTCACTGGCGACCTTATAACCATTCTTCCTGACGAACTTGACGGCATTGATGGAATATTAAGCGGCATAAAGTCTTCAGACGGAGTTTTCTCTGTTCTTGGCAATCACGATTACTGCATGTATTCAGACATATCGTCAGAGGAAAAGGAGGCTGCTCTCGAAAAACTGATAACTATACAAGGGGAAATGGGATGGACGCTTCTGCTGAATGAGAACAGGATAATCCGGAGAGGCGAAGATTCGATTGCTGTTGTTGGGGTCGAGAATACGTCTACTTCCAGACACTTCCCGTCAAGAGGTCATCTCAAAAGAGCTTCGGAAGGCACTGAAGGAATGTTCCGGATACTTCTCTCTCATGACCCCCTGCATTGGGAATCGGAAGTTCTGGACTATGGTTTTCCACTGACTCTCTCAGGTCATACGCATGCCATGCAGTTCTCCCTTTTCGGATGGAGTCCTAGCAGATATCTGTTTCCACAGTACCGTGGGCTACATCAGTCTGATTCTCAGGTACATGAAGCGCATCGGCGAGAATCAAGGCAGGAGGACTCGGCCCACTGCTGTTCGGAGCATAATGAATCAGGTGTCTTGAGTCCGGGATGGCGGTGTTTGTACAGGAGAACGCATGGGCGATGTGAAGATTCGAACCAGTACCTATATGTAAATACCGGTATCGGAGAGACCATATTTCCGGTACGTATTGGAGTTCGTCCGGAAATTACTCTTATCAAATTGAAAAGTCCCCGTCATAGATAGTGTTTTTATATGCTGCCATCTCTCTTTTTGACCAAATCCGGAAGTTAGCTCACCTGTGGTATCGGAAACGGATAGATCCTTTGGTCGAAGCCGAGCAGAATCAGGGAATGGTGCCAGTCTTTGCTCCTATTGGAGCTGGAGGCTGAACCGTCAGTCATAAAATCCGGCAAAAACTTGACTGACGGTCCTTGTTTTCGTCGATTTTGAACCTTTTGGGGCACCGTCAGTCGCTTTTTCGGCCTTTTTTGTGACTGACGCTCTCGGATTCAGCTTTCCCGAACAGATGTCCTCTGCATCCTCGACCCTGAACAGGTATTCTTTAAATTGACGGTCTCGCTGATAAGGGAAGAGGCGCACTTCTGGCAGCAATTCCTGTAGCACTCTTAGAATGTTTCCCGTAATTAGCTTAGACTATTATCATTAATTGATTGCGTTGTCTCCGGTGTTTCTGACAGAAGGTATCTAGCAAGATTTTTGCAGCGGGAAACGCCGCAAATTTTAAATCATATGGAAAAAGGTAGAATCTTGGGCGGACTGGCTGTTATGCTCGGTCTGGTCGTTATTGGTCTGATGCTTCCTGAAGCAGTGAGCAGGTATCGTTCTTATGACCGCACGGTCAATGTCAAAGGCTTGTGTGAAAAGGAGGTCAAGGCAGATAAGGTCATATGGCCTGTCGTTTATAAGGTTATGGCAAATGATATTCAGTCTGTTTATGATCAGACAGACCGTAATAATGCAGCGATAATCGGTTTTCTGAAGGCCGGTGGGATCGATCCGTCTGAAATGACTGTGTCGGTGCCGGAAATATCTGACAAATATGCTGTCGAATATGGAAGCAATGACAGGGCTTTCCGTTATATAGCCAAGACTGTCATCACGGTATGTACGTCGGATGTCGGTAAGGTACTGGAACTGATGTCCAAGCAGTCTGAACTGTTAAAGAAGGGCATAGTCACAGGCGGAAGCAGCCAGTGGGATAATCCGGTAGAGTTCAGATATGAGGGATTGAATGATATCAAGCCTCAGATGATAGAGGAGGCGACTATGAATGCCCGTGAAGCGGCAGTGAAGTTCGCGAAAGACTCAGGCAGCAGGCTTGGAAAGATCAAGACCGCCAACCAGGGGTCATTTACTATTGAAAACCGTGACAGCAACACCCCTTATATAAAGAAGGTTAGGGTAGTCTCATCTGTGACGTATTATCTGAAGAACTGAAAAGTTATCAACAGCCCAAAACACTGAAATTCAGCTTTTTTGTTGATAAATAAAAAATTATTCGTATATTTGCAGCCCCCAAAATGTGGGGTAATGAACATAAATTATTTATTTACAAACATTTATGCCTACAATTCAACAATTAGTTCGCAAAGGACGCGAGGTTATCGTCGAGAAGAGCAAATCTCGCGCGTTGGATGCTTGTCCTCAGAGAAGAGGAGTATGCGTACGTGTGTACACTACTACACCTAAGAAGCCTAACTCAGCAATGCGTAAGGTTGCCCGTGTACGTCTCACAAACTCTAAAGAGGTCAATGCTTACATTCCTGGCGAGGGCCACAACCTCCAGGAGCACTCAATCGTGCTCGTTCGCGGTGGTCGTGTAAAGGACCTTCCAGGTGTGCGTTACCACATCCTTAGAGGAGCTTTGGATACTGCTGGTGTTGATGGAAGAACAAACTCACGTTCTCTCTACGGTACCAAGAGACCAAAGAAATCTAAGAAGTAATTTTATTAATTAATTCATCACCTAATTTTTTCAAAAAATGAGAAAAACGAAGCCTAAGAAGAGGATTCTACTTCCTGATCCTAAGTTTCACGATGTAAACGTAACTCGTTTCGTGAACAACCTTATGTTGCAGGGAAAGAAGAGTATCGCGTATTCTATTTTTTACGATGCCATTGACATGGTAGGCGAGAAGATGAAAGATTCTGACAAGGCTCCTCTAGATATTTGGAGGAAGGCCCTCGAGAACGTAACTCCTCAGGTTGAGGTTAAGTCACGTCGTATCGGTGGAGCTAACTTCCAGGTGCCAATGGAGGTGCG
>CANBDX010000082.1 GCA_947367315.1 uncultured Bacteroidales bacterium
GCTGTCCTGATAGTTATTGTCCATTCCTCCCACATAGAGAGTCCTTCGCTTTCCGGTTGTATTCTTAACGGCTGTAAAGACAAGTTCGTACTGCCCGTTATCATAAGATGCTTCAGAAATGCTTGCAGTTAGCCAGTCGTTCGTGATTGTATAGGTCTGACTTTCCTCGTCATATTCCGGAATCGTGGCGCCTTCTCCGTTGTAGTCCAGAATATCCAACGTCTGTGGCTGGATGGATGTATGTACTGTCACTGTTTCGCCATCTGCTGATAGGGTGACACTCATAGGCGTGAAGATCTTCTCACATCCGCAAAGGCAGACAATCGCTGCCAGCAAAATCAAGATTCGTTTCATATAAGTTCGTTTAACTGTTTATATAGATGCAAAACCGCACCATTTCGTTCCAGACTGCAAATATAATCGGGGGGGGCAAAAATACAAGTAATTCACGTATGTATTGGAACTCCGGCCAGAAGGCACACGCCCTCTGACCGGAGAAGTATTTACATTTTACTTCACCTGCAATATATAACCTTTCTTCTTCAACGACACTATGGATATCCTGTCGTCATCTTCGAGAATCCTTCGCAGGTAGGTTATCTGGACATTAAGAGCCAGGGAATTGGCGTTACTGTCATCTCCCCAGATGGTCTTCAGTATATGCTCCCTTTCTACCATCGCTCCGATATTCTGCGACAGCAAAAGAAGAATATCGGTCTGTCTTGCCGTAAGCGTGTGCGACGTTCCGTTATATGTGACAGAGGAAAGGTTGCTGTCAAAAAGCGTGTTGCCTACCTGAAACTGCCTCTGCATCTCTACAGTTCTGTTCTCAAAACGCTCACGGATCTTCGCTATAAGTTCTTCCGGATAAAACGGTTTTGGGATGTAGTCATTACCCTTCAGACTGAAGCCTTTGAGCCTGTCATCTTTTTCCGTGCGGTCAGTAAGGAAGAATATCAGCACCTTTTGGTTTACCTCGCGTATCTTTTGTGCCAACTCAAACCCGTTCATTTCAGGCATATTGATGTCAAGCAGTATAAGGTCCGGATTGGACGTGTTGTAAAGTTCCCAGCCTATTGCACCGTTATTCGCGTATATTACATTGAACCCTTCAACCTCAAGAAAACGCTTAAGCAGCATGGAGTTCTTGAGATCGTCATCCACAAGCAATATGTTTATCCTTATATCCATCATTGCGGCAGTTTTATCGTAAACACTGTTCCGACTCCTTCTTCGCTTTCCATATCAATGCTTCCTCTGTGAGCCATTACCAACTGTTTTACATATGCCAGTCCCAAACCCATTCCGGGGATGTCCCTATCAGATGCGGTCCGGCTTCTGAAGAACTTGTCGTATATAAATCGGATATCAGCCTTGGAGATACCGATACCATTGTCTTTTACAGTAATACATATCGTATCATTACCTTCCTCACGATAACCGACATCTATCCTGACACTCTCTCCTGAATACTTCACTGAGTTTTCCAGCAGATTGCTGATTATGTTTCCGATATGCATCCTGTCGGCAGTAAGCATCACGACATCTTCAGACATTATCCTGATTTCTGCTTTCTTGCCTGAAGGAATGGTCAGTTTGGCAATACAGTCGCTGATTGTATCACGCAGATTGAATGCCGACAGCGTGAGCGGTATTTCCGCAGCATCATTGAAAGTGAGGTCACGAAGTTTCGAGAAATACGATGAAAGATTGTCAAGTTCGTTGCTTGAGTCTGTAATGATGGTCTCCTTGCTTTCCTTGTCTTCCATAAGCCTGTCATTTCGCATATACGACACGCACATCTTAAGAGTAGAGATCGGACGTTTCAGTTCGTGGATCATCGTATGTATGAAATCCTGTCGCAGCTCTTCAAGTTTGCGTTGCTTGCGTATGGTGGCAATCTGCGCCACAAGGCATGTTATAAGAAGTGCGGAAAGAACGAGTGAGAAGATAAGAAGATCCATCATCTTCGCAATTACAGGGGACAGTCCCACAGACAGTGTCACCGTCACTGTTTCACCCTCGAAGATGTCATACGGATATGTGACGGAAATCTTTGGCAAAAGGATCGACTCATGTCCGGCTTTCGATGGGAACCATACCATTGTATCAGCCTTCTCCATAACGATCTCATCGACAGTAAGTCCTCTGTCCCTTAAGAGCGAATCAAGAGTCTGAAGTCTGAACGGCTTGCGGACATCCACGGTAAAACGCTCCAGAGCATCATACTCGTTCGGGTCGGAAGGCTTGTCATTAATCTCGAAATTATGATGTACTATGCCATCCGGCTTCTGAGTCTCATACAGATTGATGATGTCCTTTATATCTGTAGCGTTCATCTGCGACACATCTATCTTGTTGAGATCGATCACATAAATGTCAAATACGGTGCTCAAGATACCGGAAGATCCTGGCTGTGACGAAGCGGAAATCCTAGTGCTTGTAAGGATATTGATATCAGGCCTTTTTACAGACTTCCTGATCTCACGTTCCTCCTGCATCACGTCGAGAACTGTCCTGTATAGTTCCTCTTCGTGACTCTCAAGGGTGTAGGTATATCGGCTGTACAGCCAGTAGCACTGCATCAGGCAGAAGGCCACGATTGCAGATATTGTCAGCCAATGAAGTATCTTGATCCTTTTTTCCATACCACAAAATTAAAGGTTTTATCCGGTTCTACATATCTCAGGAATGAAAACTATGCTGACAGTAATAATTCAGTAATAATTCCCAATGTTAGAGTAATGATTATTTTTCTGTGCGAAAATCTCTGTCCCTAACTTTGCCTACAGTAACTATAAAACGATTGGATTATGAAGAAGATCACATTTGCAATGGTGCTCAGCCTCGCGCTTGCATCGTCGGCCTACGCACAGAATGTTCAGGTAATCAGAGTGGACGGAGGCTCGATGTCATCCGCTTCGGTCTCCGCAGTAGAACACAAGGAAATCGGCAAGGCCGTAATGGAATTCATGTATGACTACCGCCATCTGCGGGATACTTCGGACGTGACATCCGAGGTCACTGACCGGATGATTCTTCAGGTAGGCTATGGCCTGTCGAAGTTCAGCAGTTACCGCACAATGCAGATTGATTCATTGATCAGAGTATCGACCGCCGATCAGATTCAGGCCAATCCTGATCGCTACATCGGCGGTGAGACCTTCTCTATATACAAGAATTATCCTGCAGGAAAGTTTACCACGACAGACAAGATAGCTACCGACTGGTTCCTCGTTGAAGAATTGATTCCGGTTCAGGAATGGACAATGACAGATGAGACGAAAGAAATTCTCGGATACGAGTGCAAGAGTGCTACCTGTACCTTCAGGGGCAGAGACTATATCGCATATTATACGGAAGAGGTGCCTGTCGCTGACGGTCCTTGGAAGTTCGGAGGTCTCCCTGGCTTCATAATGGAGGTAAGGGATGCACACAATCATTACTCCTTCACCTGCGTAGGCATCAACTCAAAGGCAGACCGCGCTATGACCATGCCGGAGGTGTCCTACAACAAGACTTCAAGAGTGAAGTTCTATCAGACCAAATATCGCTATGATACAAATCCTCTGGGATACCTTGAAACAGTCAGTGGTATCAAAGTGGATGTCAGGGGCAGTGACGGCGAAGTGAGAACCGATTTGACAAATCCTCGTGAACTCACATACGATTATATTGAGACAGACTGGAAGAACTATTAGTTTTCTCCCTATGAGATTTGTAACAGTCATACTTGCTATGTTTCTCGGTCTGGCTGTGTCTTACGGCCAGACCCGGGAAGTGTGCGGAACCGTGATTGACAAAGACGGCAATACCCCTGTTGCAGGTGCAATAGTCCAGGTCAGGGACACGGCGGGAAAGACATATCAGTACGCCATCACTGATGAAAAAGGTGAGTTTGCGCTGAAATATGACCTTTCTGTGGCGGATCATCTGCGATTCCAGTGTATGAGTTATAAATCTCAAGAGATTCCTGTCATTTCAGCACACTCACCGATGACTGTCGTAATGACACCGCAGCCTACTCAGTTACGTGATGTGATTGTCAAGGCTCCGGACATCGAGCAGCGTAGCGATACCCTCACATACTATATGAGCAAGTACGCCACAGCGGAAGACAAGAAGATGACCGATGTCCTCAAGCGACTGCCAGGCATAAAGGTCGAGGATAATGGACAGATCAAGTACAACGGAGAGCCCATCAACAAGTTCTACATAGACGGATCTGACTTTATGGATGACCGCTACGGAATCGCAACCGAGAACATCAATCCGGCGGATGTGGCAAGCGTGGATGTAATGGAGAACCATCAGCCGATGCAGGTACTGAAAGGACTGGAATTCTCCCAGCAGGCTGGCCTTAACATCAGATTGAAGGAAGAGGCGCGTCACAAATGGATTGCCATACTCAATGGAGGCATAGGTGCATCTCCTCTTCTGTACGACGCCTCGGCATTTGCAATGCGCATCGCAGGCAAATGGCAGAATATGGAAACAGTACGTGTAAATGATACAGGATGGAACCCAGCATCGCAAAGCCAGCGGCTTGCCGATACGGATATTTTCGGCAGCAGATATGTTGATTCTCCTTGGGAAGACTATATAAATGTCGGCAGCGTAAGTTCGCCTGTTGACGAAAATCGTATAAGGGACAACTTCTCGATACTTGCCAACACTTCCAACTCCTGGCACATAGGTAACGGAAAGGATGTAAAGTTCAATCTTACATATGAAGGGGACAGACTTGATTACCTGACCGGATATGAGACCTATTATTTCGACGATGCCATACCCTCATTCGTTGAAAGTAATGCCATGCGCACGCAGACACACCGTCTGGACGGCCAGTTGGCGTTACAGGTGAACAGACCGGATGTCTTTCTGAAAGATAACCTTTATCTGGAATCCGATTGGGACAATGCCGTGTCTGACATAGGAGGTACCCTCTCATTATCCCAAAGCACAAAGGCTCCAGCCTTCAGCGCGACGAATGACCTCCAGCTTGTCAAGCGTATAGATGACAATCTTCTCACGGTCTCATCACGGAACAGATATGCATACAAGCCACATTCGTTATGTGTCTCCGGAAACGAAGATGCAGAGCAGAGTGTTGTGACAGGAGATTTCCGCTCGGTGACGGAAGCCAGCTACGGATGGATACTCGGCCGTTGGAAAATATATGCAAGAGCTGGCGCAGACTTCAATCATCACAGCATATGGAGCAGCCTTCGAGGAATCGAGCAACCGTACACGATGGAGAACGATATGAACTTTTCAATACTCAAGACATATCTTTTACCTGAAGTTTCGTATCAGTCCTATAAATGGCGTGTCGCTTTGGCGGTTCCTGCCAGCCACCATCTGCAGCACATCAGGAACATCAATCCTGTCGCAAATACTACTTACAACTATATAAGCTTGACACCATCCCTGTATGTCCGTCATCAGATAACTGCAAAAATGGAGATATCTGCACAACTGAAGTATTCTCTCCTGCCTCCGCAGGCAAGCCTTCTTATTCCTGGACTCATCATGTCAGACTTCAGAAATCTTCGTCTGTCAGAACCAGTGACAGACTATGCAGACTCACGTTCCGTAATGATGAATCTGAAATACCGGAATCCGATCACATCCATATTCTTCAATCTTACGGGAATGTATGAATGGAACAACACGCCATATATGCAGAACCAGCTATTTTCCGGTGATCATATAATAGATACATTCGTGCCCGTCACCAGTGACGGCACCACTCTCTCCATCAACGGCGGATTAAGCAAAGGCCTGATGTCCGGAAGGCTTAATGTAGGCGTTGATGCATCCTATGCAAGAATAGGAGCCGAGACTATGAGACAGGGAAGCATTTCGCCATATACATTGACGAGCTTGTCCGTACAGCCGAACCTGAAAGGATACTTCACAGCCTGGTTCTCCACAGACTATCGTTTCGTGTACTCGAGAAACACGATGGACATAGACTCCATAGGAAACAGTAACCGCGATGTCATCAAGCAGTATCTTAAATTCACATTCGTCCCGACCAAAAAATGGCAGATCGCAATCGGTGGGGAACATTATTTCACGAAGTTCTCATCAGGCAGTTCCACAAATCTCATACTCCTTGACGCCTCTGTCCGGTGGAATGTATCGAAAACGGTGGACCTCAGTCTTACCGGCTCCAATCTTCTGAACCAACGAGAATACAGATACGCAAATTACGGTCTTCTGAGCGAAACCGAATACATGTACCGCCTCCGGGAAAGAAGCATCCTGCTCAGCATACAGATCAGGCTATGACCATATAAAAAGGCGACCGCTCGTGGGTCGCCTTCAGCATTTATGCATTACTGGAATATCTCATCCCTTGCATATCCCTTGATTGTCTTCTTCTGTTCAAAGAGGAAGAATATGAAGTGGATAAATAGACCGATGCCCCACGAAATCGCAGTGATGGTCACGGACTTTAGTGATTCGCAGTGCCAACCGATGTAATGTGTCACGTATCCGAGTCCGATACACAGGATATATGTCACAAAGTGATATCTGAATCCTACATCGTGAATCTCGTTTTCTGCCACATCCTTACTTCCAAAGTACCAGCCTGTGAGGAACATCAGGCCGAAATATACAACGGAACACAATAATGATCCGATTACGCTATTCATTCCGATACATAAGTTCAGAGCATATCGAAATACAACGGTCAGGCACAATGCGCCGAGGGTAAATTGTCCCAATCTTAATGTCAATGCTTTCATAACTTACTTAGTTAAAAGGTTGATGATTGTTTCTTTAGTGAATAATAATATATTTCGTTCTGCAAAACGTCTGAATAGTTCATTACCTGTTTCGGTAAGATGATAGTATTTCCTGTCTGGCCCCTTGCTGACCCTGATACACTCATATTCCACAATCTCAAGATTCTGGAACTTGCGAAGGGTCCTGTACAGACTCTGTTCCTCACAAGACATTGTGCCTTCCGACATCTTCTCCACAAACTCTTTGATATCTTCAACACATTTATTGCTTTCTTTCAAAGCAAGGAAAATCCAGAATGTCAGCTGCCCCTTCTTATAGGTTTCCTCCCAAGCATTGAGAAGGTCATTAATCACATTGTCATTTACCATAAGGCGTATTATATTTATGTATTAAACAACTTGTATAATACAAAGGTAATACTATTGTTTAAATACACAATAGAAACCGACAATATTTGCTAAAAATTCATTTACAGCGGCACTTGCCCTCTTGCCAAATTAGTTTGACAAGAAGGCAACTTTCTATACCCACCGCACAGGCGAGAATATGAGGACTGCAAGCAGATCCTCAAACTCTCGCTGAACCCAACGCACAAATAAAACGCCCGTGCAAGACTTCATCCAGCACAGCTGTCAGAAGACTTGCCCTTATGGGCAGAGCGGTATCAGAAGATTGCCAGGCTGCTTCCGCTACGCTCCTGCATCCAGTCAATCATCTTCCATCCATAACTCGCTCTATTAATCCCCTCTGGTATTTGCTATTCCAATCAAATCGCATAACTTTATGCCGATAAATCGGGATTGCATTTAGTCTGGAGGACTTATATGAAAAATATAGTTTCATTTTTATTGATTATGCTTGCGTTTGATATATCATCAAATGCACAGAATGTAGATTTGTCTTCAGTTGATGAATTTCTTAATATAACTGCTCTTCTCAAAAATGGAGAGGAAGTCAATATGGAACAATGGAATCAGCTTGATAGCTCTGCAGCATATTCTCTATTTTCAAATTCCAAAGACAATACTATTCCCAATATAGTGAAGGCTGTTATGCTGGATATTTTTGGATGTTCTGACAGCAAGGAACAAACCCAAAATGGCAGCTTGCTTGAGACATCCGTTAGAGAAAACTATGAAGACATCAAGAAAAATTACTCCGAAATAAGGAAATTCCGTGATAATTATGATTTCGAATACTTGATTTCAAATGCAAAATTCAGATTACAAACTTTTTTAGGATGTGACCAGTTGGATGCATCTGTAAAATGGAGACCTGTGTATTTTTTCTTCTTAAGCCAAGACGGGAAAGAATTGGATAATGCTATCGTCATTGATTTAAATTTGATTTATAAAATGGCTGAAGAGGAAAGAATCAATTTTCTTGCTCATGAGTTCTTCCATCTATACAGGGCACATTTTGAGCATCACGAATTCAATTATGCAAATGACATCAACTTTGCGATTGATATGATAGCGAATGAGGGGATAGCTGACCAAATTGACAAATATATGGGCTATGACCAATATTTTTCGAATTTCAGTAAATCTAAAGAACTTGCCAGCGAATTCAAGCAGTTATACAATAACGCTCCCAAAGATATTGAATATTTACAGACAACAATAGCTCAATATGCAGCAAATCAGATAGACAAGGATACATGCATTGACAGACTCATTAGTATTTACAAATACAACGGTCATGCCCTTGGCTTTTATGTCTCCAATCAAATCATCAAAGCCGGATTAAGAGATGAAATGATAAAAGAATTTCATAATCCCTATGAATTCTTCAGATTATATAGCTTGACTCTACCTAAGAATGAAGAGGCTTCATTAAACGATGATTTTCTCCATTTCTTAAAAGCAGAAACAGAGCAATATTATTAATTGCAAAATTCAGCAAGCACAGCAGTCAGAAGACTTGCCCTGATGGTCAGAGCGGAATCGGACTATTGTCTTTCTGCCTCCGCAAGCTCCAGCATAAAGCCAAAAATCCTCAATACAAAAACGGCCAGAAGGCTCACGCCCTCTGACCGGAACCGTATTTATGTTTAACTGTAATTACTTGAGTTCAACCAGCACCACACCATTGGAAGTGTCGCCATACTTCTTGAACTGTTCGCCCTTATCACCTTTGAAGACATTCATCGTCTTGATGTCGTTAGGTGAGATTGATTCAAGGCTATCTACCTTCTTGATTTTGCCATCTGCCGACTTTACCAGATATAACGGCTCCGCATTATCTTTCTTTACACCTCTGACGCTTACCACGTCGCCTTTCAGGTCTTTGATCACTACGAGGTTCTCGGGGGCATTCTTATCCATTACAACATCGTCCATATTGGCCTTATCGACCTGGACAGTCTTTGTCGGATAATCCACATACATATAGTTCAGGAAAGCCTCTCCGGCAGCAAGATTAATCTTATAGTATCCGTTGGCATCAGTCGCTACGCCGACCTTTGTCTTTGGAACCATTACAATAACTCCGGCCATAGGCTTGCCTTCAACATCTACCACTCGTCCGGAAATCTCTCTTCCTGCCTGAGTTGTAATGATGACTACAGATTCTACGCCTTTCAC
>CANBDX010000083.1 GCA_947367315.1 uncultured Bacteroidales bacterium
GGATTCAAGACCTCAGCTCAGGCAGCTGTGAAGTCAATCTTCAAGCAGCTCTCGCAGAGCTGGAAATCTCTCACCAACGCTCAGATCCTTGCGTGGAACCAGCTTGCTAACACGCAGAAAGGTAAGAGTGTTCTCGGTACCTCATCAAAGATCTCAGGTGCGAACCTTTACTCTCGCCTGAACTTCTGGATCGTCAAGTGTGGAGGTGCTGCACTTGCAACTCCTCCTACCCTCGTGGGTGTAGATGCTCCGGGTGAAGCAGAAGTTGACTACTCAGCTGATGCATTCACATTCCAGCTTACCGAGATGCCTGATTCAACTGAGAATCTCAAGCTTGTGATCATGGCATCCGCTCCGCAGAGCAATGGTGTGACCAAGGCATACAGCAAGGCTGTCCAGATTGGTTCTCCTCGTGAGATCGTAGATGCAGCAATCGACATCAAGGCAGAGTACGAAGCTGCTCACGGTGTTCCAAACACAGCTGCTCCTAAGGTGTTCATGAAGTATTTCTTCGTAAATGCAACCACTGGAGAGAAGTCTGGTGAGATGCTCGTTCAGGCAACTTACGCAGAGTAATCCTGCATGTCCTCCATCCTCATCACCCCGTCCGCCACAAGGCTGGCGGGGTTTTGTGAAACTAACGTACAGCAACACTTATGAAAGCATCATCTAAAGCACTGGAACTGATTAAGCAATTTGAAGGACTCCGCCTCAAGGCATATCTCTGCCCAGGTGGAGTATGGACCATTGGCTACGGCCACACAGCCGGTGTCAAATCCGGTATGGTCATCAGCAAGGCTCAGGCAGAAGAGTTTCTCCTGTCAGACATTGCAGTCTTTGAGAAGGCCGTCAATGTCCAGAACCTGGATCTCACTCAAAACATGTTCGATGCCCTGGTATCGTTCACGTTCAATGTAGGAGTGGGCAACTTCAAGCGTTCAACTCTCCTGTGCAAAATCAAGGTCAATCCGTGGGACAACTCCATAATGGACGAGTTCCTCCGCTGGGTATATTCCAAAGGACGTGTCCTTCCTGGACTCCAACGAAGAAGACTGGCTGAGATGAAGCTGTACTTCTCAAAAGACTAGCATTATGGAAAACACCAACACACTCGACTTCATCGGAACTTATATTATTCCGACAGTCACAGCTGCAGTAGGCTGGTTTGCGGGTTCCAGGAAGCGAAGAAACGACTTCCTTCAGGATCTACAAGCCTCTATTGCTCTGCTATCATCAGAGAATAAGAAACTGCTGGAAGACATCACAGCTGTAAATACTGAGATCGTGGCAGTCCGCAAAGAGAATGAAGAACTCAAAGCCTCCGTGGACCGTCTCTGCACTGAGAACGCACAGCTCAAGGATGAAATCAGACAGCTAAAGGAGAAGATGCTATGAGACGATGTATAAGATTGCTGACCACTTTATTGGTCCTGCAAGGTTGCTGTCCGAAGTTCTATCCTCAGACCGCAACCACAGTAGAACACTTTGAAGTTGTCAAAGAGGTTGTTCGAGACACAGTAGTCCAGGTACAGCCTGACTCTTCCATCCTCCAGGCTCTCATCAAATGTGACTCCACAGGACGAGCAAGACTCCAGGAGATCCAAACCCTCAAAGAGTCAGCTCGGCTCCAGCAGTCCATCAAGATGGAAGCAGACCCACTACCCTACCAGCCGACAGTAATAACAGTCAAAGCCACAGTCGACTCAATGGGAATCTATCTCACCTACAAAGACCGCTTCAAGGAATCAGTAGAAACACGCGAAATAGAGACCATAATAGAGAAGGAAGTCAACATCCTTCATTGGTGGCAGAAACTACTTATGTGGGCCGGAGGAATAGTAATAACAATTACAGTCGGATGGATCATCGGAAGACTTGCCACAAAACATCTGTGAAGCCATCTAACACAACAGTAAAATCACTGGCAAGATCACTCTTGAAGAGGTCCTGATGGACGGCATAAATTACTTGCCAAAACAGAAGATAAACACAGAAAATAAGTACCCAAAGTACATTAAATATTAGCGATAAATCACTATATTTGTACCGTAGGAGCATAACGGAAAGTTATGGATTGTAATAGATTACATTTTATCTCCACAAGAAAATCGTACACTATTTGTACCTTAAACTTGTAAGTTATTGATTATCAACACAACTTACTTACTGCATCGGAAAATAAATACCGAAAACAAAGGAAACGACCAGAAAACACATCTTTTCAAATTCCCCATATAACTCACTAATTTACAAGGTATTACAACCCTAATACCCCGAGCAATCATTTTCAGTCGTTTTCATCAGAAATAAATTTGGGGGACAAAATAAGTTGTTTTTGTCCCCCGTTTTAAGTAAATTTGCCATAGAAAAGAATGAGGAAAATATGGCAACAATAACACTCTCCCTCTCTGCTCGCAAGAGCAAAGACACCGGCAAAGCCGAGATCCTTCTCCGATACCGCAACACACGTGAAGTCGCCCTTCGCGCCCACACCCGTGTATTCATCCTGCCGAAATACTTCGTCGATGGTCAGATCGTCATCAAGAACCGACTCATCACCCCCGAAGTCAAAGAAGCCCAGGAAGCAAAAGCACTCATCGAGCGCATCATAAATCACCTCACAGAAAAAGGCAACAACAAAGCCATCCCCGACTTCACCCAGGACTGGGCACAGGACACAATCGACCGTCTCCTCTTCCCACAGAACTACACCCAGCCCGAGAGTGACGAAATCCTCTTCCACGACAAAACCGACGCCTTCCTTAAATATAAGAAGGTGTCCCTTGAACGCCACAAAACATACAAGATCATATTCAACATCGTCAAACGCTACGAACTCTACAACAACAAACCCATAACACTTGACAAGGCAGACGGTGGCACCCTTAGAGCAATCGAGGACTTCTTCCGCACAGAACACACCCTCTTCAAGGAAAAGAAGCTCAAATACCGCTCAACCCTTGAACCCGTAGCCAAATACAAATACGTCTGGGACAACTCCCCACACGAAAGAGCCCCAAAGAAACGAAGCGACAACGCCATCGTAACCTACATGAGCGCCATACGAGCATATTGGCGCTGGTGTATCGACATGGGCTACACCAAAAACGACCCATTCCGCAAATACACCGTAGGCTCACAGAAATACGGCACACCATACTACCTCACAACAGAAGAACGAGACCTATTATATAAAGCAGACCTCGGCAAAAACAAAGAACTCAACATCGCACGCGACATGTTCGTCTTCCAATGCTACCTTGGATGCCGAATCAGCGACCTGCGCGACCTCACAAACAGCAACATCGTAACAAGCGCCAACGGAACCGCAGTCCACTACATCCCAAGCAAAACCAAAGAAGAACGCCCACGAGTAGTCAAGGTCTACCTAGCGCCAACCGCCCTTGAAATCCTACAGAAATACCAAGCCCAAGGCAATAGCACCATATTCCCATACCTCGGCACAGGCAAACTCAACGACCTCGTACGTGAAGCAATGAAAAAAGCAGGCATCACACGAGTAGTCACCACAGTCAACCCGCGCACCAAACAACCAGAGCAGCATCCGATATGCGACGTCGCCAGCTCACACATGGCCAGACGAACCTTCATCGGCAACCTATATAAAAAAGTAAAAGACCCGAACCTCGTCGGCAAACTCTCAGGCCACTGCGAAGGCTCAAAAGCATTCGCCCGCTACCGCGACATCGACGACGACATGATACGAGAAATGACCAACCTGTTGGACTAACAAAAGGCCGGAGCAATCCGGTCTTTTTCAATAATATACAGTATATTTGCAAAAAGCATGAGCCATGGATCACCAACAAGCACAAAACATAATAGCCACATTAAAATCCTACTCAGCAACAGCTGAAGACGCACTCATAAACCTCGGCAAATACGACTACAGAGAAGAAGCCAACCAATGGCACACCGACTCACAGCCAAAACTCCTCGAACCAGAACACCCAACCCTCAGAGGACTATACTATAAGCTTGCCCACCACATAACCACAATCCCCTGCTATCCCCACAACATCGAAAGAGATAGCCAAATAAGCCGTGCAAACATCGAATCATTCGTAAACTATCTGACAGTAAGCAACGACACCCTCACTGCCGCTGCCTTCAACCGCATACAGATAGAACCAATTCAAGACATAGCCAAATCCTTCAAAGAGCTAAACCTCCAGAATGAAGCCCGTATCCTAAACAACATATACGAATTCGCATACGGCATACGCAAATGGTACAAAGCATCGAAAAATAACCCAGGCACCCCAATCAACATCACCCTCGAACTCAACTACGACCAAGTCACACCGGCAGAGCAAGCAGCAGACGCAGGATTCAAAACCTTCACAGACCTATTCAAACCGACCTGCAACTACACAACCGCTGACAAAAGAGCCCTCTACAAAGCCCTCAAAGCCATATACGACACAAACGACGAAAAAGTCGCCGACAAAATCGTCATGGCCTTCATACTTATCTTCAGAAACAAGCCTATATACAAAAAGCCATTCAGCGACACAGCAATAGGCACCTGCAAGAAAAAGACCTTCGCATCGCTCGGCAAAACAGGTGCTTCAGTCAAAAGCTACACAGACAACTCCCTCACCAAAGCCCCCAAGCTAACTGAGACAACAGTGAAACAAGCAGAAAACATCATCCGCACAGCTTTAGGCAAAGTCAAACAAACCTTTTAGACAATTTTAGAAACATACCCTACAACCGCTTGAAAACCAAGCGGTTATTTTTATGCATAAAACTTTCTAAAACATTTCATTTAGGCAAATTGAAGCCGTTCACAAAACCCTCATCTTCGCAATCGGATTCATGAAAACAAGAATTATCGGCCGTTTTCATAATCAGACTGTCGAACAAGTGCGGAGACCGATAAATCCGCACTCAGGGACAAAACTTCCTAAAAACAACGACAATGGAAGTTAATATAATTGAACTGGCAACCCAATGCCCGGATATCACAATATCCATCAAAGCATCCGACCTCCTAACCGTAGGCCGCACCCTCAAAGACGAAATCCTTGAAGAGCTCCGAGCAAATCAAGAAGACCGCCCACTACCAGCATCAGAGCAGCTCCTCAGCCGCGAAGAAACCATGGAAAAGTTCAGAATCTCCAGCGCAACCATCTGGAGATGGAAGAAATGCGGCTACCTCGTCCCAGTCAAAGTAGGCTCAATGGACCGCTACAGACTCTCCGACATCAACAACCTCCTAGCGAAAAAAGGAGGTGCACTATGAGTAACCCAAAGCACATCAGCGAAGTAATGCACCAGCTCGTACTCAACAACCCCAACGATCCGCTCGCACAGATCCTCAGGCACTGTCCATTCATCCAGATCGAAATGCTCAAGAAAGGCTACATCTCCCTCGACGACCTCACCGACGAAGAAATCGACAGACTCATAGCCTACGACTTTGCAGACATCGACATCGAAGAACTAAGAAGAAAGGAGGCCCAAAATGACTAGAGAATACCTGCTATCCCGCACCAACAACGGAATAGACATATTCCAGCATCTCATCCGCAAAGAATTCCCGGACCACATAATGCATGTATCCGGCTCCAGCTGCGGAGAATGCCCAGACCCCGTCTGGGCAGACGGTAGCATCATCCAGATCACGATAGACCGAATCCCTGTCCCAGGACAAAGACTCCCAATCTACAAAGCCCGCTACCACTACCCCGACGAACAACTCTTCGACGGAGACGCCATCGCCCTCGCTGCAGCCTACTACAACCAGCGAGGAGAACGACTCACCGAAGAACAACTCATCACCCGCCTAGCAGAAGAACTATACATCAAAGAGCCAAGGAAACCATTCTTCCCAGAAGAAGAGCCCCAAGAAGAGCAAAAGCCATCAGCCCCAGCACTTCCACCTTGTCCCAAAATGAGCTTCTTCCGAAGGCCAATCAAAAACACAAAACCATGCCGCGAAGCATCCCCACAAGACATCTACAAATACCTCGTCAGCGACTACGCAAAAGCCCATACCGAGCACATACGCACCATCGCCGACAACCGAGAACGCAGCCGCTACAAAGCAGCCAACCTCGACTACATCACCCCAGGTGGAACCTTCCGCAGCCGTAAAGAAAACGAACTCATCCAAGCAAGCGGATATATGGTCATCGACTTCGACCACATACCCAACGCCAAAGGACTCGTCAAACGGCTCGCAAACGACACCAACTTCGAAACCATCCTAGCCTTCCGAAGTCCTTCAGGTGACGGAGTCAAATGGATTGTAGCACTGCCGAATACGACCAAGCCCGACGGCACACCCTTCACCTACGGAGAGTTCTTCACCATCCTCTCCAACTACTCCAAAAAGATCTACGGAATCGAAGCCGACCCATCAGGCAAAGACATCTGCCGAGCCTGCTTCCTTCCCCATGATCCAGACGCATTTCTAAACCCCTTATACATAGAAAACGACATAGAATATGACATCACAAAATTTCTACCTTAACCTACTCAACGAGGGCACAACACCCTCAGACACAAGCACAAGAGTAGAATCACTAATACAACTACTTAAAGCCAACCACGCCGACATCACATCCGGCTACACAGAATGGCTCAAAGTAGGCTTCGCCATCGCATCAGAATTCGGTGAAGGAGGGCGCAGATACTTCCACGACATCAGCTCCCTCTACACAGGCTATGACGCGACAGAATGCGACAAAAAATACGACGAATGTCTAAAATCCGACAACGGACGCACCAACATCTCAACACTCTTCTATCTTGCCGAACAACAAGGAGTTAAACTCCCTCACCAAGAGCGAAACATCAGCAAGAACCAGGGGCAGATTTCAACCAACGCGACAAGCGACAAAAATGTCGCCGTGTCGTTTGTAGAATCACAAGCAGAAGACAGAACCCTTCCGCTCCTCGACCCATCTGTCTACACCAACCTGCCCAGCATCCTCCGCAAAGCAGTAGACACAATGCACATCCGACAAGAAAAAGACCTCGTCCTCATCGGCTCCATCGTCACACTCTCAAGCGTGCTGCTCCCCTTCCGCACCATCTTCCACGGACGAACCATATTCCCCAATATGTTCCTCTTCGTCCCTGGACCAGCAGGATCAGGAAAAGGACGCCTTGACTTCTGCTACCGCCTAGTCCGCCCAATCCACAACGACAAACGCGAACTCTGGCAGCTCCAGCAAGAAGAATACAAACAAGAGCTAGACCGCTACCGTGCCCTCTCCAAAAAAGAGAAAGCCAACACGACATCCCCAGTCAAGCCACCCATCACCCTGCTGCGAGTCCCTGCCAACTGCAGTGCCACATCATTCGCAGAAGCCATGGCAGACAACGGCAATATGCTCATGTTCGAAACCGAAGGCGACACCGTAGTCAACACCTTCAAAAGCGACTACGGCAACTACTCCGACAACTTCCGCAAAGCCTTTGCACACGAAGAATTCGGATACCTCCGCCGAGGCAACGACAGCGAAGAGAAAGAAGTACACAACCCACGACTCTCAGTAGTCCTATCCGGCACACCCGAGCAGGTCAAATCCCTCATCCCAAATGCCGAAAACGGACTCCTCAGCCGATTCATCTTCTACACCCTCTCCGCCACCGACGAATGGCTCGACGGCTTCTCAGGCTACGACACCGAAAACCCACTCGAGAAAGTATTTGATGACCTCGGAGCAGAAGTCGAGCGATACTACCAGCACCTCAAAAGCATTCAAGAAGTGTGGTTCAGTCTCTCCTTCGTCCAGCAGCAGAAATTCAACGACTACTTTGCCGAAGAAAAGCAGCGAATGAAAGAACTCAACGGAGACCTATACAACGCCAGCACCCACAGACTCTCCTGGGCACTGCTCCGTATCTCCATGATCCTATCTGCACTCCGCTGCATGGACACAGGCAAAGTACCCGAGAAAATCGAATGCTCAGATGCCGACTTCGACACCGCACTCAGCATCATCAGGACCATCTCGCAGCACAACGACTACATCTTCAACGTCCTCAATGAAGGCGTCACCGAAGAAGTCAAAGTCTCCGAGACCTACAGCTCAGCAGCCCGTTCCACCCTGCTCTCCATCCTCCCGGACAGCTTCACATCCAAGGACATGCAAGCTGCAGCCGTGAAGATCTCCAAGTCCGTCAGAACAGTCGAGCGACAAATACGCAGAGCCATCAACAACGGGCAGGTTAAGGAACTCGGGAAAGGAAGTTATCAGAAGATTGGATAACCTCTTTGCTTCATATACATCAAACATGAACAGCCCCTAGCATCAGTCAGTTAGGGGCTTTATTGGCCCATGTATACTCTATTAAACTCATTTTATTTTTATAATTTGGGAGAAAATGAGTAGATTTGTTGATTTAATGGCCTATTATGGCATTTACTAAACCTATTATATGAACGTAGTATCGCTATTCGCAAATATTGGTATTGGTGAGGCTTATTTGGAAAGCCTCGGATTCAGTGTTGTGGTGGCTAATGAACTTGAACCCAAAAGGGCAGATATATACAGACAGATTTATCCTAACACAGAAATGATATGCGGGGACATTACTGATAAAAAAGTGTACTCCAGCATAGTGAAAGCAGCATCAAAACATAAAATAGATGTACTTATGGCGACACCACCATGTCAGGGAATGAGTACAGCTGGCAAACAGGATAAATACGACCAAAGAAATGGATTGTTCTTACATGCTGTGGATCTGATCAAAGACTTAAAGCCAGATTATTTCATATTTGAAAATGTACCTGGCTTTATGACAACATCTATCATATACAACGATGAGCCAAGACTAATTCCTGACATCTTAAAAGATTTACTCAAAACGACTTATACAATGTCGTTTAATATAGTTGACACTCAGGATTTTGGTGTCCCACAGTCCCGAACTAGAATGATTCTTCTTGGCACCCGACGCAAGGTTGCCCGTAAATGGGAAATGCCTGAAAAGGACACTAAAATAAATACACTTGAGGATGCAAT
>CANBDX010000084.1 GCA_947367315.1 uncultured Bacteroidales bacterium
GAATTTACAATTCTCATATACTTCAGATGTAGGTTGCCGTTTCTAAAGCGATATAAAGTTTGTTTAAACTATGGTTGGCATTGTTCAAGCCTTTGGCTTCATATCCATTTGTATCCAAAATGTCACCTGCTTCAAAAAAAGCATACAACTTCAAATTGTAGAAGTCGCACACAGATTGAACTCCAGCCAATTCCATTTCTACAGCGATGCACCCTTCTTCCATACGTTTGCGTACAAGTCCTTTTGTTTCTCTGATCATCGAATCTGTCGTCCATATTTTACCTGTAATATATGGTACAGATAATTTGTCGAAGATTATGGAAAGTTCCTTGCTTGCGGCTATATCAATATAGTCAGATGGTGCTGCAAAATAATATGAACACCCGTCCCCTCTGTAACTTTGTGTCGGTATGATAAATCTACCTTGTGTGGTTGTACGGTCAAGACTGCCACAGGAACCGAACATAATGAACTTTGATGCTCCAGTTAGCCAGCTTGCAAGATGACATTGAGAGGATGCTACTGCTGAACCTATTCCTGACAGGTAGAAAGTTATCGTAACTCCTTTATAAGTTGTTTTATAGATATGCGTATCGCCATTGCAAGCCGGCATAGTTGCAATAATTTCAGATTCGTAGGAATCAAGTAAATGCCGATGAATCTCCTTCGAGAATATTATCAGGCATATATCTGCAAAATCTCCACGTCTGCCGTAGAAATCAAACAGATTGATCATTGGTTCAGTTTCAATATCATAACTATCAGTAATCATAGCATATTGAATCAGATGTGAGTTTTATATTGCTCCGGTATCTCAAGATTGAAAGTTCTGCATAATAACAGGACGTCGTGGACATCATTTTCATCGTATTCATATCCAAGATGGAACTGTACCTGTGCCTCCGGGTTTATGCATGTTACCTCAATATTCCCGATATTTCCTTTACCTGAGAAAGTTTCGCTTGGGAAAGTGTATCCGTCATATAGAATTCCATCTTCGACATATTCGAAACAATGCAGATCGATTATTCTTCCGTTGTCATCTTTCCAGACAGTATGGCTATCGGTCGTATAGTCCATTACAACTTCTCTGTATCCCTTCCAGGTAATCACGGATATGGCCTTACCATAGTCTTTCTTCTCTACGAACAGATCGATGTCGTTATGTATTCTTGTTTCTCTGCCTATAAGTGCATCGACACCCCAACCGCCGTCCAGAAACACCTTTACAGATGCTTCAGACAGCATTTCAAGAATCTCACATGCATCAAAATAAGTGACCATAAAATTTCGATTTATCTATGTGAATATTATATTTATTCTTAATCTACGTCAAATAACTAGTTTGGATATGGCCCTATTCGTAAATCGTGGCCACTATCTTTCGGCCTCCACCGTGATTGCGGAACTCGCACAGATAGATGCCTTGCCAGGTGCCAAGATTCAGACGACCGTTAGTGATCGGGATAGTAAGGCTCACTCCAAAGAGAGATGACTTGGCGTGTGCCGGCATATCATCGGGCCCTTCCATCGTGTGCTCGTAGTATGGCTCCCTCTCCTTTACCATGTGGTTCAGTATGGCTTCCATGTCAGTGCGCACATCGGGATCATAGTTCTCGTTGATGGACAATGCGCATGATGTATGCTGGACAAATAGATTGAGCATACCTACCTGAGGCAGTGGCTTCGGAAGATGCTCAAGAATCTCCTGAGTCACCAGGTGACAGCCCCTACGCTTTGCTGAAAGATGGAATGTTGTCTGTCTTATCATTACTCTGCCTCTCCATTGACGATGCCAAGACATGCAGTGAGAGCCTTTTCAAGGCGCTCCTTGAAGAACTCGAAGTGGTTGCCCTCGTCAGTCACGAAGGTGACCTCCTTATCGTTATCCTTGATAATTTGAAGCACTGCTTCGGTGCATGTTCCTACTGTAGCGAGTCTCTCGTTCTTTGCCTTGGGCTCCTTGTCACCGAGGGAGAGGAAGTACCTTTCCGCATGCAGATCCTGCTCCTTCAGCCACTCTACGAACCCATCATACCAGAAGGATCCTGAGATGGAAGCTACGCTGGTGAATTTGCTTGTTGCAGTCGATGCCCATACGGCAAAGAGACCGGCAAGAGAAACGCCGATAATATGTCTCTTCGGATGAGTAAGTCTGAGCGACTGCTCGGTATTGACGAAGACATCCCCAAGGAGATTAGCGAGGAAATCCTTTGCCTTACCCCTGAAGTCTGACTCCTTCGGATTAAGTGCCGGAGCCTTCCATGGAGACATCATATCGTTCCAGTTCATGCCTGAGATTGCAACGATATTTACAGAGTATTTCTGGACGAGCTCTTCAAGCCAGTCCATGTCTGCTTCCTTCATCTTCTCCGGAAGGAGCACATAGCATACATCGCCTGACTCTGTGGTCACGATGTCCAGGTTAAGTTCGTGATATATCCTTGAGGTTTTCATTAAAGCAAATTTACAAATTCTTTCCCGACCGGACAAACTTAAAGTATTCCAGATGTCCCAATAGATTTTGCGTGTTAAAAATAATTATTACCTTTGTTAAGTAAAGTTATGAATAAAGGGTTATGACTTTCTATATCTGACACAGATAGCAAGATGTGTCATTGTTAAACAACGACGAGGATTGCGCAGTAAACTGCGGACGAAGATCTGCTCCGAAGTCGCATCTTCAGACATACAAATTGGCATACGATGGGAACATTTTCAGACAATCCTCGAAAACGATTTGTCGGCTTGAGATTCACCGAAGCGGAGTTCGAACAGATAGAGGCACAGATGAGAAAATCTGACTATATCGCCATCTCGAAATTCATCCGGGACCGTGCCTTGAACAAACAGATCAAGGTCAGAAAGAACATCATTCTCACCGACCGAAATCTGAGGAATATGATCAATGACATAAGCACGAGAATCGCCAAGATCGGTGTCGATTACAACCAGGCGACAAAGCAGCTGAACGCCCTCAGCAAGAAGACCAGGGCCGACGGTTCTCCGGTGATCAATGCCAGGGCGGCGAACTATTATCTTGCCAAGGTCGCGACCATGACCAAGGAACTGAAGGAGCAGATGGACCTTGTGATAAACATAGTGGACAGGCTTGAAAAGGAGACAAACGAGACAACCAACTAATACAATATAGATATGCTTTACAGACTTGATTTAATGGGCAACTTGGTTGCCGATGCTGAGGTGAGAACTAGCCAAAGCGGAAACGAATTCGTAGCTTTCAGGGTTGCGGTAAATGAGAATATGGGTGACGAGAAGAAGACAACCTTCTTTGATGTGAGCTACGCGAAAAACAACGTCCTTCCATACCTTAAGGCGGGACAGAAGGTGTATATCTCAGGCAAGCCGTCACTGGGAGCTTCCTTGGGAAAAGACGGCAAGGCCTATCACAATGCGCACATCTACGCCAGGGATCTTGAACTTATCGGTTCATCTTCATCAAAGGAGAACTGACCGTTCAGGATAGACTTCAACTTCAGGACTCTCTGATATGGTAGTGAAGATAATGAAGTCCTGTCCCAGCGTGAAGAACGCTATGGACTACAACGAGCGGAAGGT
Organism: uncultured Bacteroidales bacterium; assembly: GCA_947367315.1. Lineage (GTDB taxonomy): Bacteria > Bacteroidota > Bacteroidia > Bacteroidales > UBA932 > Cryptobacteroides. The sequence goes on from CANBDX010000084.1 coordinate 3,580, forward strand.
AGCCTGTGGTGATGCCGAACTACTTGCGACGGCCAATGTAAGGGCCTGTGACGCATCCATACAGGACACCTTCCGCTTTCTTGAAAACAGGAATATAAGGAGCAGGGATATCTCATTCCATATGTCGGTAAATCCTTCCGCTACCGATGGAATGACCGAGGAAAAAGCTCTGGGGTTCATTGATGACCTCATGAAGGGGCTAGGTTACGAGAACCAGCCATATGCAGTATACAAGCATACCGATATTGACAGGGAACACTATCATGTCGTCTCTGTCAAGGTGAACGAAGAAGGAAGGAAAATCAAGGACTACTACGACAAGCGCAAAGCCATTGAGCTTACCCGTCAGCTGGCGGACAAATACGGATACAGGCTGGGTAACGGGGACGGCGAAAGAGCCAGGGAGCAGGGGATTGACACGCGTCGGTTTGACCCGTCAATCGGTAGGGTGGTGGCTCAGATGGAGGCGATCTTCAAGGAGTGCTGCAGCTATCACTTCACCTCATTCCAGCAGTTCCAGATGATCATGCAGAGTCATGGCCTGAGCGTAACCCATAGAGCAGGAGACGAAAGCACGATATTACTTCAAGGACTGGATAAGGCGGGTAAGGCATGTACGGCTCCCGTCGATGAGAGGGATACAAGCCTTGCCATGTACGAGATGTACGAGCAGCGTGCCCTGCAGTGCTATGGCAAGACTTCCATACGAAGGCGGGAACTCGATAAGGTGGATTCTCTGGCGTCTTTCTGCCTGCCTCGTTCCACAAGCCAGAAACACTTCGAGAATATGCTCAGAAAGCAGGATATCGACATCAGGATCCATCGAAATAGCAGCGGCGGCATAATGGGAGCTACCTTTGTGGACCATGCCACCAGAAGTGCATTCAAGTGCTCCGAGTTGCCGTCCTTCAAGCTGGACAGCATTCGTGCTGCAGACGCATCACTTCAGTGGCATGAATCTCAGCCACAGCATCACGAGCAGCAGGAGAAGCAGTCGCACAATGGTCCCGGCCTCTCTGACGTACTGGAAGGACTCGGAGCAGGACACTCGCAGGAACAGGAGATGATGGAGGATGACAACAAGAACAAGAAGAAAGGAAAGAAACGCTGATAATGGCAGACAGGAGGGAATATGAAAAGTATTTCGACTACATGTCGATAATAGGGCTCGCCATCCTCGTGGTGAACCTCTATTACTATGCCCATCCCTTGCTGCGGTCCATGGGAGTGACCGTGGATGTCATCGACCAGCTGTTCATGAAGCTCCGCGAGGGTGGCATCTTCAGGACCTCCTTGCTCACCAAGTTCCTGGCTGCGCTCTTCCTTTCTCTCGGTATCCTTTCCAGAGGCAAGCGCTTCGACTCGGCTCCGGCTCACGTCGTGGCCACCGTCGGAGCGTTCTCCGCCTTCTTCTACTTCTTTCCTTTCTCCTCTGCATTGCCTTATGTGATCTCGACAATCACAGGAGCTGCAGGCATCTTCTGGGCACTTGGCAATATCGGTCTGAGCGGATTCGGTGACGAGGATGAGCTCAATGATATGGACGAAACCTTCGATCAGTGCCGTGTACCTGTCAGAAACGACAATTCGATCAATATCCCTATCAAGTTCCGCTGGCACCATCAGTGGCATGACGGTTGGATCAATATCGTCAATCCCTTCCGAGGAACCCTCATCATGGGAACCCCCGGATCGGGTAAGTCATACTCTGTATATGGCCCGATTATAGAGCAGCTGACATCGAAGGGCTTCTCGATGTATGTGTATGACTACAAGTATCCGGATCTCAGCCGGCAGGTGTATAATGAGGCAAGACTGAACTGGCCGAAGGATATGCCCAAGCCCCAGTTCGTCACCATAGATTTCAATGACCCTATTCATTCCAACAGGTGTAATCCTCTGCTTCCGGAACTCCTGGAGGACATCTCCCAGGCCTTTTCTCTTGCCGGTGTCATCATGGACAGCATCAAGAAAGGTTCGGACAACGGAGATGACTTCTTCAAGGACTCCGCGACCAACTTCCTTGGCCTTGTCATCTGGTTCCTCAAGATATACAAGGGCGGCATCTACTGTACCTTCCCGCATGTGATCGAGCTGATGAGCCAGGACTACAAGAAGGTGTTTCCGATCCTGGCAAGTTATCCGGAGATGGAGAGCCAGATGGCTGCGTTCATGGGAGCGTACGAGGGAGGAGCGCAGGAGCAGCTCCAGGGCCAGCTGGCGACGGCTCAGGTGCCTATCGTCAAGTTCATATCGCCGAGACTCTACTGGGTGATGAGCGGCAATGACTTTTCTCTCCAGATCAATGACCCGGCCGCTCCGAAGATATTCTGCATCGGAAACGATCCTGACAATAAGCTCGTCTATGGAACAGCCGTTTCCCTTATTACAGAGAAGCTCTTCAATGTGATCAACGTACCCGGAAAGCACAAGTGTGCTGTACTGCTGGATGAGTTCCCGACCGCCCATTTCCCCGGCGTTCCGCCTCTAGTCAACACAGGACGTTCTAATAAGATCTCCGTGTTCATGGGTGTTCAGGACAAGAGTCAGATCAAGGAAGCCTATGGCGAGAAGCTGGCCGAGGTGATGGAGAATGCCGCCGGTAACTTCATCTGCGGTCAGGTGAACGGAAGGACTGCCGAGGATGTATCGAAGATCTTCGGCTCTCTGAAGAAGGTCAACAAGAGCATGACTCAGGGGGATGACTCCCGCTCGCTCAATATCTCCTTTGAGAATGAGGAAGTCCTGCCGAGAAGCGTCATCGAGACCTTCTCGCAGGGTATGTTCTGCGGCAAGGTGGCGGACGATTTCCGCAGCCCTATAAAGAGGAAGCACTTCTGCGGAATGGTTCAGAGGGATCCTAAGGCTGTGGCCGAGAAGGAAGCCAGATACGTCAATATCCCTGTGATGACTGACTTCGGCGAAGATGAGGTCAGCAGGGAAGTGGATGATCAGGGAATGGCGATTCTCGCCGACGAGATGAAGGATCAGATGCGCCGTGAATCCTCTATAGTGCCGACTGAAGATGAGCTTGAAGCAAAGACACAGGCGGCAATAGCGGTGATGTCTCCGGAGGTCGTCAATGAGCGTATGGTCGCTCTGTATAAGGATATGATCAAGGTGAGGGCGCAGCATCAGGTGCTGATGAACTTCATTCAGATCAAGAAGGACATCAAGAATCTCATAGAATCTGAATTCGCAGAAAGCGATGAAACGCCGGATTACCATAACCATCCGGAAACCAACCCGGAGGTGGTTGATGCATTCCACGATTTTTAGCTCCATCACAATCTCATCACAATCCTATCACTATGTTAAAAAATATTATGAATCTGTAGATTCTTGATTCTATATTAGCCGTCGAAATCAGTAGTAACGATATTCAGTGATATGATGCTACCATTATGACGGATACACTTCAGACTATTAATAATATCGATGAATTGGCGACTCAGGAGAATCTTGAGAACTGGGATGTCCTCATGGGTGCTTTCCTTTCTTCTCTCGACGTGAAGGAGAAGACCAGGCAGACATATTATTGGGCCATGACTCAGTACTTCGAGTGGCTGCAGATGACCGGCAGGGCCCTGAATGCTCTTAGCAATGCCGACATCATCGCATATAAGAATGATCTCCTCAGAAAGAGGCTTGCGCCTCTTACGGTCAGAGTCTATCTCTGCGCTGTAAGGCGGTTCTATGCCTGGGCGGAAAGCTCAAGGCTGCATCCCAACATTGCCCGAGATGTAAGATCTCCAAGAACCGGTAAAGGATTTAAGAAGCTGCATCTGAGCGAAGCTGAGATAGAAGCACTTCTGGAGTATGCCAAGGATAGGAGTCTTAGGGACTATGCGATGCTCAATCTTATAGTCAGAACGGGGCTTCGTACTGTTGAAGTGGTACGTGCCGACATAGGCGACATAAAGCTTAAGAAAGGCCGCAGAATCCTTTATGTGATGGGGAAGGGACATGATTCAAAGGATGACTTCGTGATCCTTACAGACGCCGCTTGGGGGCCGTTGAAGGAGTATCTGACCGCTAGGGGAGACTCCGCCAAAAGACACCCTCTTTTCGCGACCGAGGGCAAAGGTCACAGAGGTGGCAGGATGTGTCCGCGTGGAGTGCAGTATATCTGCAAGAATGCCATCAAGGCTATCGGACTGGATTCTCATGAATACTCGGCTCATTCGCTACGCCATACTACGGCGGTTCTTATGCTTAAGAACGGAGCAGACTGGAAGGACGTACAGAGAGTTCTTAGACATTCTTCTCCTGTGACCACGCAGATATACACAGCAAGCATTGAAGAGGAACTCAGGCTTCAGAGGTGTCCGGAGGCTATTCTTGATGATGCATTCTAAGAATATGTTTTACCTAAATTAATACCTAAGAATATGATTGACATACCCAAAGGAACAGCAAAGGAGGATATAGCTGCACGCAAGCAGATCATCTTCGACTTCTATCAGGATTGGAAACTGAAGCATCCCGAAATGAGAATGTATAATCAATCCCTGAAGGAATATATCAATATCAGATACGTCTCTATTGACGAGACGTGCGCTCATGCCTCGAAAAACTATCTCTCCACATTGGCGGTACTACAGCTTGATGCTATACTCACTTTGGCTCAGAGAAAGTCGATATCATTGGCAAAGAGCAAAAACAAGAATCAGAAACCGTTCGAGAAGATGATAACCATGACTTATGACTGTCCTGGTATTGGTGCAGTGAAACTGACAGTTGGGGTGCGTAAGGTTACTCATGAGAAGGTTCAGTACTGTATCACTGCAATGGATGTAAAAAAAAGCATCCCGAAGGATGCTTAGACTGTTGCCCCAGAATGCGTGGAGAAGTTTTACCGAAAGGTGAGATCTCGCGGGCGGGGTCTTTCGCACTGAACGATTATCTCTTTCTTGCCACGGCTTAAATCTGTTGCAAAGATATTAATTTTTAGACAAATACAAAATTTCA
>CANBDX010000085.1 GCA_947367315.1 uncultured Bacteroidales bacterium
GAATGATTCAACCCACAGGTAATATCCGGATTATAACCAAAGAGTTGTTTGAATATGGTTGTTCTATAAGTTTTCAGGCTCCATCCTTCGTCCAGCACATCCTTGTCAGCTTCCCACTCCTGCACTTCCTCCAAGTCCTTCTCTGCCATCCGGAAGAACGGATTGAACCAGAAAATAGAACGGAGTACCGACATGAAAAGTCGCTCGTATGAATGTCTATGTCGTACGTGACTTGCTTCATGAGTGAGGATCTGTCTGCGTTCCTGAGGCTCATAGTTGAATCCCATGAATATGGTCCTGATGAAAGAGAACGGAGTCTTTATATCCTCGTGTTCGGCGAGGGTATAGTCCTCTTCGTATGTGAGCTTAGACTTGCTGCGGAGCCTGCATATTCTGGCTGTGTTGTATGCGATCAGAGCAAGTGATATGAATCCCACTAATGTGTATAAGATGATCAGGATCAATTTCATGTCAATTGATTTGCCTGTTATTGGGGCTGATGATTCAGGCTTTATAGCCTCGCTATTATGATTGACTGCGACTGCTTCTTCCAGGTCAGCTGGAACTGCACCGAAATCGTCAAAGCTGAACAGATGGCACTGCAGGCATTGATTGCCGCTGCTGCATGCTCCGGACTCACGAATAAAGTGAATATCTTCGCGAAGATCTGCCATGTCGGGTTTCCGGGTGGATGACCTACCTCAAGCTTGTATGATGATGCAATGAACTCACCGCAATCCCAGAATGAGACGGTCGGCTCGATGGTCAGAAGGTATGTTGCTGTCGCAATAGCAAGAACGACTAGCGAGGTGATGGTGTTCCATTTCTTGAAACTTTTCTCGGTCATATCTGTATCAGTTTTGATACAAAATTATGGAGAGAAAGTTTTACATTTATCTTTCTTTAAGAAAATTACATCATTGTAATGAATTGATATGCAGTAAATTAGGAAAATTTTGTAAAAATTGGATCTGATAAAGTCTAACATCGGCCATTTTAGAGGTTCTCAGTCTCCGAAAGCAGTGTTCTGAGCCAGATTCCGATGTTTGTGTCGTGTTCGCCGAGTCCTAGTTTCTTACGGATCTCGCTGCTGATGATGTAGTGACGCTTCTTCTGTATGAACTCGCCGACTTCCTTACCTTTAAGACCAAGCGTAAAGAGACAGCAGTAACCGATTTCCCAATCTGTAAGACCCTTCTGTTCGAGGATGCAAATGAACTTCGGATGATTCTCCTTGAATACGATCTTTGTGGAAATCAGAAATGATTCTCTGTCGGAAATCAGGTTTTCGATCTCCTCCTCAGAAATCCTGTATGCCTTGTCATCCGAAGAAATATGTGATGCCAGAACCTTGTCCAGGACAATGAGTCTTTGTCTGATCAGAGCCATTGCCTCATCATCCGGCTTCTGCTTCAACCTGTAAGCATATCTGCGGATTATTGCTATACAGAACGCCAGAGCTGCGATGGCTGCAAGAATGATTGCCCAGGTCTGTCTTCTCTTCTCGACAAGTTCGAGTTTGTCTACATACCGTTCCTGAATTATCCGGGCATTCTGTCTCTGGAGAGTGTCTGTCGGTGATATGTTCCCGGCATTTTCAAGGATTATGCGTCTCCACTGAAGTGCCGTTTCAATATTCTGCTGGTCACCTTTATTGTTGTAGTAATCTACAGCGATATTAATGATGCTGTCATTCGTCATGCTTATTCCACACTTCTCGAGAGCAATGGAGTAAAGCAATGCATGGCGGGCACGCAGTTCAGGTGTATTGAGCTGACGTCGGTCAAGTGAATCCAATGCTACGAAAGCGCTGTCCGGGTGCATCTCAAGATGTGCTTCAGCATCGTCTAGGAGCCTTCCCGCATCGCTGTTATGCATGCATGAGCCGACGCATAAGGATAATATCAGAATGAATATGATGTTTGACAGTCTCGACATAGGTGAATTTTAACGGCCATGGCATTAGCAAAATCCATACCGGATCTGCCGGGCTCTTAGCAATCAGGGCTGAATCACATGAAAGTCTGATGATATTGCTGAGTTTGATGAAAGTGATTATCTTTGCTACATGGATAAGAATCTACAGATACGTAATAGTACAGCTGAATTCCTCACCTTTGTTCTTGACGGGAAAGAGGATGGCATACATATATTATATAGCAACGAGACCATATGGGCTACTCAGAAGGACATGGCATAGCTATTTGGGGTAGGAATTCCCGCTGTAAGCAAACACCTTAAGAATATATTCGGTGACGGTGAGCTTGATGAAATTTCAGTTATTTCCAAAATCGAAACAACTGCCACAGATGGAAAGACATATTATACTCAATTTTACTCACTGGACGCAATTATCTCAGTAGGCTACCGTATAAACTCGGTCCGCGCTACTCAATTCCGCCAATGGTGTGTTGCCGTTATACGCCAGTTCGCTATACGAGGATATGTGGTAGACAAAAAGCGAATGGAGAATGGTACGTTCATTGACCAGGACTACTTTGAGTATCTGCTTGCAGAGATACGAGAGATCCGACTCAGTGAGAGGAGGTTCTATCAGAAACTGACGGATATCTATGCCACATCTATAGACTATAATGTAAATGCTCCGACCACCAAACTCTTCTTCCAGAAGGTTCAGAATAAGATTCATTATGCCGTTCATGGGGATACAGCTGCAGAACTTATTGTTGAAAGAGCTTACTCGCAGAAGGAGCACATGGGACTGACAACATGGGAGAATGCTCCACATGGCAAGATAGTCAAGCCAGATGTAAGTATTGCAAAGAATTACCTCAATGAACTGGAGTTGGAAGACATGGGGCGTCTTGTGAATGCTGTGCTTGATATGGCGGAGCGTATGGCCAAGCGACATATACCTATGACAATGGAAGACTGGGCTAACCGGATCGATATTATCCTTGAAGCTGGTGGAGATATTGTCCTTGACAATGCAGGCCAGATTTCATCAGAGTTTGCTAAACAGTTTGCAGAATCAGAGTTTGAGAATTATCGAATCATTCAGGACAAGCTGTTTGAATCTGATTTTGATAGATTCAGCAATCCGCTGCTTGAATTTCCGGATGATATCCAATAATTAGCCTCACGAGAATTGAAAATTGGCGACCGATCATGCACTGTCGCCCATTTTTTCGATTGTAGCATTTCGCTTAAGAGACATTAGGCGAAATGTAACTGTGATTTATGCCTTAGAACGAGTATCCTACAGTGATTCCTCCGGAGAGGTTATAGCTTTCCCAGAAACTGTATTCAACCTTACCGGTAGGAACTCCGTCGTGGTTGTCGTCGCTCGAGTAATAACCAGCCAGGGCATGCCCGTGGTACTTAGGATAGCTGAATGAAAAACCGAAAGTCCATTCTCGGTTGCGTTTAGTAATATGACGTCCACCTAATCTCACGTTACCGTAAGGCAGAATATGATCTTTCGAAAGATCGGCTCCCAGAGATACTCCCAAGTAGGGTGCCAGTCTTGTCTTCATCATGTAGAGTCTGACGTTGGCATATATAGGAATATGTGCTTTGGGCCTGTCAAGTCTGTAAACCATTGCACTTCCTTTTCCTGTGTGTTTGTATTTGCCGGTAGGTTTTCCAGAATTCTTGCCTAATATCGGATCGAAGTCAGATTCAGGAGCGGTCTTGTAACCACCGAAATATATGTCATGGTGATATCCAGTTCCCAGGCCGGCAAATATTAAGTTGTTGAATCTGTATCCGGCAGTATATTCTGCTCCAACAATAAAGGTCTCGATTGTGACCTCGCTTCTGAAATCCACATGCTGCTGGAATCCCTTAGAGACTTCCTGAGCGTGAAGTAGGGCAAATGATGCCAATAGGGTAGTGATAGTTGTCAGTATTCGTTTCATAATCAAAAGTTTTTACAAATATAGTGGGGGGGGGTAAAAATGCAAGACTAAATGGAAATATTTTTAATTATCCGTTATCCGTGCAGTATAACATGCTTCGGCCGGAACATGTGGCTCGCTCCGCAGGGAGCATAGGGTTATGCTCCGCTCGCTCACATGCCGGCATTTTCGCAGTCGCTAATTACACTGTACTGCTTGGGCCTGAAATGGCCAAAAGTCGCACAAGCGGTCATCAAAACAGCAGCTTCCTAAGTATGAGAAGTACCTTGAGGGAGAAACTCCACTAATCTCAGATGAATTCAAGGCTCGCCTTAAGGCTCATGTCATTGACGGCTACAAGGGAAATATCAAGTAATACAACCGATTACATGATTTCGTGTATATCCATTTCCCATTCGTAATCGATTTCGGCATCAGGGATATCGTGTTCCAAAGGATCTGATTCAATAAACGGGCACAAGTGCTCGGCAGCTGTCATTTCCTCGACTATCTCCTGCAGACCGGAAGGAAGTTTAGGGAAAAGGTTGTATCCGATAAGCCATTCGATCCAGTTTACACTGCAGCTGTAGAGCCATACAGACTTATTTGGGTCCAATCCTGGTTTCGGAAAGATAAAACCGATTGATTTCCATCTTATACTGCTTCGTGCTCTTGTACATACTGCAATAAACTGCATACCTCGAACAGGACCTGTCACAATGTGTACAGGTCCTTCTGGTTTTTCATTTACCCAATCATTACAGAAGGAAACAATTGCAGAAGGCAATTTTGTCTTAACTACTGATTCTCTATCAATTGTCTCCGTAATCCAGAATGGGGTAGCCTTCAATGAATCAGCACCATACCAACACCTGTCCTTATACCATATGGTCGGGTCTATTTCTTCAGTGTTTCTCTTAGGCAGGCCTAATTCCGGCAGGTTCCTCCTCACAGCCCTCCCTTGAATTCTGGAAGCTTTAAGAAGTTCTTGTCCGGACAGAGAAAATCCCGACGATATTGTCAGTATAAATAGAACAATTATGTATTTCATGCATTTATGACCGTATTTGATATCCTTAAGACATGCTTCCTGAAGAAATAAACTTGCTGTTCGGATTATTTACCGTCAAAAATGCTGTTCAGAACATATGCAAGGCGGTAGCCCCCATGTAGAAGCTGCCTCTCCAGGACTGGGAAAAAGTCATACACGAACTGATATGACAGATTCGGATTGTCTTTGCCGAGGTTCTCTACATATGTATATATAGAGTTCGAATGTCCTACCGTCTCTGTAAACCAGTCTTCAAAACTTCCTCCCATGATTTTCTTCTTGTAGCTCTTCCCGGTTCTGTCAATCTGGTCCACCCACTCAGAGTAGCTCCATTTGCGGCTGGACTCTACAATCTTGCTGTCCCATACGGAATGGAGGCTGGTGTTCTGTCCGAACCATTTCACCTTCGTTCCGTTGCCTCCACGGTCAGAAAGCCTTCCTGCATGCATAGGGCAGTGAAGGTCTGCAACCATATGCACGATCATCTTCAGATAATCCACCTTCATGCTGTCCGTAAGCTCCGAATAATGGTTTTCCATGGCGTCGGTAAGCATCTGAAGAGAAGAGACCACATCACCGTTCTCATTTTTAGGCATTGTCTGATATGTGTGTCCCTTGTCCACATTCGCATAATGCCATGTCTTTGTAATCTTATATGACTGTTCCCAGTAAGGGGAGTTCTGGATATTATCCATCCATGAGGAATAATACACGATGGACTTTCCGTCAAGGAGTTTATTTATTTCCTTCTTCGCCTTCTTGGTAAGGTGTTTCTCAGCGATTGCCGCCACCACGTCGTGGCCTGTAGGTCCCCACGCAAGTGCAACAACGTTTCCCAACAGGAGGAACACAGTTGCAAATAAAATTGAGATTCTTTTCATATCGTTAAATATCAGATGATTTATGGAAGTCGATTCCTGTCGGATTTTGGAATGCCCTCAGTTTGAACACATGCAGCATAGCCAGGACATGCTCGAACACTTCTGCCTGTATCTGCTCATAATATCCCCATGCCGTATCGGCAGAGAAGAAATACAGTTCCACAGGCATACCCTGGGCGGTAGGCTGGAGCTGACGTACGAGCAGAGTCATGTCTGCATTCACCTTAGGGTGGTGACGGAGATAATATTCAATATAATGACGGAATATATAGAGGTTTACCTCTTCTTTTCCAGTAGCCTCGAATCCTTCCATCCACGGCTGCTTCCTGAATTCTGCCATCTCTTCCTCCGTGCAGAACCGGACGGTGTTCATGTCTATGTTGATGGATCTCTTTATACGTCGTCCTCCTGTGTCGAACATCCCTCTCCAGTTCTGGAAGGAGTCGTTCACAAGGGCATATGGAGGTATTGTCGTGATGGTCTTGTCCCAGTTCTGTACCTTCACAGTCGTCAAGGTCACTTCTATCACATCACCGTCTGCACCATATTTAGGCATTGTAATCCAGTCTCCAGGGCGGAGCATGTCGTTTGCAATCAGCTGCACCCCTGCCACAAATCCCTTGATCGTGTCCTGGAAGACCAGCATCAATATAGCCGTACCGGCACCCAGTCCCGTGAGGATGGCAATGGGATTTTTATCTATAAGCGTGCTGACTATAATAATGGAACCTATGCAGATGACAGCCAGCTTAAGCATCTGATAGAATCCTTTTAGGGCATGGTTCTTCAGCTTGTCGTCTTCGCTTGACATGGTGTAGAGCGAAGTGATGACAGAGTATGCCAGCTTCATCAGTACCACGATGATATATGCCCAGCACAGTCTCATTACAACGTCCAGAAATGCGTCCGACGGCAGCACAAGCGGCAACAGTGCATAGATCACAATAGGTGAAATCAAGCTGCACAAGTCATTCAGCACACGGCCGTTGAATATATAGTCATCCCACTTGAAGTCTGTCTTTGTTGTGATTCTCCTGATGAGAGGTATCACAAACTTTCTGCTGCTTCTGTCTATCAGTACGGCGAGAAGCAGCATCGTCAAGATTACCCCAATGCGTAAAAGCAGCATTGAAGTGCTCTCTGACACTCCCAGATGCTGCATCCATTCCATGATTATACCAGTAAATCCTTCCATATAGAGAGTTTTGAATTGGCAATAAAATTTAAAGTTAATCATTCCCGGTGAGAATACCTAAGTTTCTTCGAAAACGTCAGAATCCGGACATTTTCCTGAGATAGTCCTTGAAGAAGCGGCCTTGGGTCGATGGCGTGAAGTCCCAGTCATCGATAAGAGTAGGGGACCAGTCAGTATCGAAGCACCAAACTGTGAATGAAATACCCTTCTGCTCGAAATACTCGGTTATATGCTGCCCATAGACCTCTGTAGAAATAACAGGTATGTGTGCACCCTTCTCGTTTTCCAGACAGAATCCTATCTCCGTGCAGATCACCGGATATGTGTCAGCAACATAGCCGAAATCAGCCTCCCACTGTTCTTCCCATGGCTGCTCACGTTTCATCGGATATGGGTGCGACACGTATGCTATATTATCACGCCCGACAGGAGCCGCAGCCACAGGGGTGAGGTCATATGCCCAGTTGAATCCGGCACAAAGGCATACGGCATTAGGGTTATATACGCGAATCGTGTCGATAATCTGTTCCTGAATCCCTTTCCATTCCTCCCAGGTACATTTTCCGGTATCAGGTCCTGTTACAGTTGGCTCGTTATAGATTTCATAAAGAGCCACAGCCGGCTCATCCTTGTATCGCTGAGCTGCAGTCTTCCAGAACAACAGAGTCTCATCGAGAGTGGTGTTATACATCGGGTGAGTGAACTTCTCATCCTTGAGGTTACCAATTGAATGCCAGTCCATTATGACGTACAACCCATATTTCTTTGCCCATTCGATTCCCTGGTCCATAGCCTCGAATGCCGCATCCCAACCCATGGAGTTCAGATTGGTCGGATGAAGAGCAAATCTCACTATATTCGCGCCCCAGTCTGCAGCTTCAGCAAAATATCTTTCGGTCCATTGTCCCTCCGAAACCAGCTTTACCGGATCGGAGAAGCACAGACCTCTGAAGACGATTTCCTTTCCCTGTGGATCGATGAACTTGTTGCCTTCTACCTTGACCCATCCCTTCTGTGATGACTGTGATGAGCATGCTGCGAGTATTATCGCAACGCACGCTGCCAGTAGTGTTTTTTTCATAGTTATGTGTTATTAAGTGGTTATAATACTGTGATAGCGGACCAAATTTAGTAAAAAATCGCAGATTATCCTTTACCATGGCAATTATTATGACAAGCAGATTATGTTTCGTGCTAATTCAGCTGATTCAAAAGCGACGTAAATCATCATAATTTCGACCATTTGCAATAAATACATAAAATACCGCACTGGAATGTGTAATTTTCAATATTTTTTGATGGATGTATCGCCAAATTTTGTAATTTTGTCCGCTTATTCCAACCAATTAAAAATAAATGCGCCTGTGACATTCAGATGTCATATTATGTCATATATATTCAGCCTGATGCTATTCGGCTGGATATCTTGGATCACCGGGAAAAGTATGTGTCTAAGCATAGATCTTAGTAAGTCTGAACAGGAAGTATTTGACATCTGACAC
>CANBDX010000086.1 GCA_947367315.1 uncultured Bacteroidales bacterium
CTATATGCTTCCCGTCATTAGGGCGCATTAGGGACTTTCACCCGTTAGAACATGCCCGTGCTGGGCGTACAAAGAAAACGCTCGTGATATCCTTTTAGTTGTGGATATCACGAGCGTTTCGTATTATTCCGGATAGTTCTATCAGAAGTCCAGCTGGACATTAAGGTGGGTATCCTTTGCACTGAACATATTCAGGACTTCCAGAGGAATCTTCCTGTCGTCGAACTTGCCCTTTACAAGAATGGTAGAGAACGGGGCAAGATAAATAATGTTCTCTCCCTCCATCTTGAGATGGTACTCAAGAGAAGTATTGTTGGTCAACCATGTGACTACCCTGCCCTTGGAATCCTTCTCGGTAACAACCTTGACACTCATGGAAGCCTTGAAGAAATCTTCAAGAAGCTGCTGGCTTCCGCAAAGTGTATTGAAAGCATAAGCTATAGTACGGTTTTCCTTCAGCGCCATCTTAAGAGACTCGAGCGAACAATCCTGTGCAAGGATGAATGTCATAGGACGATAGTTGCCTCCCGAAGTGTACTCCGATGAAGTCGCAGCATGGATGTCGCTGTTGGCAGACATGAAAAGGCCTCTCTCCACAGCCCTGTCCATGGCAATCGGATAAAACTCATCCTGATTCATCACCTCTATACCGTCAATCAGGCCTTCGCCATAAGCAGCCTTGTCTGTCTCGGTGAAATTCATGTCGGTCTTTCTCCAGCCAGGATGGTTGTGCATGATAAGCGCGCCCTGATTCCTGGCATTGCGCATCATCTGGATAGGATCCGGATCATAGATAGCGTTATTGTCCTCTGTAAACAGGGCGTTGTAATGACCTACCGTCTTGCCGTCACGGGTCACCTCCATGCCTCTGATGACAACCACTCCATATCCCTCACCCTTCTGAACCGTCCTGTCATATGAGTAATTCAGGTCCACCTGTATTCCGTCCTTGTCGGCAGCCTTGTTTCCAAGTCTGTTGTTCTTGACCTTGTTGTTGCCCATATAATTCTTCATATATATGCCCATGGTCTCCTCATGAGGACGGTATTCGATATGTTCCGTCACAGCCATCACATCCAGACCGTCAAGCCACGCCTCCTTGATTCTGAAATCAGGAAGGACAGCTCCGTCTGAAAAAATGGTGTGGGTATGAAGATCCGCCTTATAGACATTATATCCGTTGACCTGAGGCAGGACTATTTCCTTGCGTGAGGGCTGCCTGCGGTTTATATGGCGCGACATTTCAGGATTCTCGACATCCTGATAGTGAAACTGCGCATTGGCCGCTGCTGAAGATGCCAGAAGGGCCAATATAATAGCTACACGTTTCATATGATTACTTCCATTCTATATTTCTTATATACACCTGGCGGGATCCTTCGTGCACGGAGTTGAATCCGATCTGCTTTCCATCAGGGCGGAAGCGTGGATGAAGGTCGCATCTGGAGTAAATATTACGGTAGTTCTCAGGCACATAAAATGAACCAAGAGGCATCACTGCTTCATCTTCAAGACGTACAAGCACCCATGAGCGATAGAAATACTCATTCCAATATCCGTCGGTGCTTATGAACTTACCGTCTGGTGAGAAGATGCAATGTCCATCGAAATCGAGGATTCCAGGACCAAGATGCTTGACCTTCTCCTCTTCTCCCACAGTAAAGATAGTGTGGCCATATACCTTGTCATCCCATTTAGCTGTCACAGCAAGAGTCTTGTCATCCTTCCAGTTGAAGTGCGAGCCGCCCCATCCGTCGGGGAAGCACCTGCGTACGTTTGTACCGTCTATATTACAAGTAAATGATGTAGTCTGCCATTTTGAGACAAAGCCGGCCTGGGCATCCAGATTCTCGACCGTACGTGCAAGCCAGAATATCTTGCTTCCGTCTGTGCTGACAATCGTATGGCAGAAATAGGCAAGTCCCTTCGGATCGGTCATCTGAGTCATCTGATCCTTGAGCGAAGCTATGCTGACTATCATCTTGGCTTCGCCTGTCTTCAGATTCACCACCCACAGACCGTCATTCTCCGGCCATGAAACATCACCATAAGCCTCCTGTCCGCCGCCTGCGTATCCGTAATCAGGCCTTGACAGCCTCAGACGCGCATAATTTATGGAAATCGCCCAAAGGCCATCCTGAGTCACCGCACTCACAGGATAAGGCACAATCCTTTCCTCACCTGTCTTCCAGTTAAGGATAACCGAAACAAACTTTCCGTCCCTGAGGTCATTATAAAGAAAAGTATCCTCTGCCCATGGCAACCAATGACACATGGCAGCTTCCTGAAAGTTCCAGCAGCAGGTCTTGGCCACAGGTATGAGCTTGTTATTGTCTTCAAGGTCCACAAGGGCGATTGTGGCATATTCGCCCTCCTCCACCAGTCTTTCATTTGCATCTGTCTCAAGGACAGTCACATACCTATTGTCCGGGCTCCACGAGTTGATTCCGAAATAGCTCGCAAAGAAATGGTCGTGAGGGCCGGAAGTGATAGCTATAGGATCTGACACTTCTGGGAAAGGAGTCGGGCCGCAATTGCAGCATGCAGATACAGCAGCTGCACAGAAAGCTGCAGCAATAATCAGTTTAGCGTTCATAATGTATCAATTATATGGTTTTTATCATAAAATATTCTTTAGTTCCGTCAGATGATGTTGCCACTGCTATGGATATTCCGACAGACAGACCACGGACAACGCCCTTCCGGGTAATTGAAGCGTTTTTATGGGAAGTGATATAATCCCTATACCCGTCTGTACCATAAGCCCCCACCTTGTTGCCCTGGGCATCAAAAACGAACCAGCTTACATTACCAGGTAAACTCGCTTTAAGCTGCACGGATTCGCCAGTCTTGACAACAAATGGCCGGATATTGAAAACACGGTCATAACCATGTCCTATACGCTTCATCGTCACAACATCATGCCCCCTGGATATGGAGACATAATCTATTGACTGTTCATTTACAGTGCCGGTTTTCTTCTTAGCAGGAGTCATTGAATACGGTGTCCTCGTCCTTGCATTATCTTCCAGACAGTCCGATTCTGTAAGCACCTGGAATACCTGTCCTATGCCGGATTCCATGTCAGAATGTCTGTGTCCGCTCAGACAGAAGAGCACATTATGCGACTCTGCAGCATCTGAAATACATCTTCCTCCGTCAAGCAGCGATTCATATGTCGTATGGTCCGGTGCCAACGGCACATGAGACAGAAAGACCAGGCTCCAGCCCTCCGGCACAGTAGCGACAGCCGTGTCAGACACCCACTTCAGCTGTCTGTCCGACATCCCGTAAAGCATCCTGCCGTCTTCAATGGAATCTGTAGTATCAAAGATGACATATCTTATATGTCCTTTCGGGCTGTCCACATAATAATAGTTGGGGAATTTTCCCAGAACATCTGTCACTGCATCGGTAGAACGGTAGGAACACAGATACTCCCATACCTGTCCGGCATCCATGGTCTCAGGATCCGGATCTTTTTTAGAAGTAGATGATGTGAAGTCATGATTGCCTCTCACAGGGAACATTCTGCCGTACTTTGCCACTCTCTGGAAGGCAGCCGTATTGAATGCGAGTCCCTCTGCAAGCGTCGGGGCATTCTTTGCCGCATCACCGCCGCAGAACAGCTTGCACACACCGGTCCTGGCCTGGATATATTCCATTACCGCAGCTGCATTCCCTCCATTGTCGGGATAATGAGGGTCTGTCCAGAAAAAGAATCCGTCGGCTTCCGTCTGCTTCAGTTCCGATATCTCGGCTGCCTTATCATCCAGATAAGCCTTATAATACTCTGGAATATCAATCCTCACCCCAGCCTTTTTACGCTCTTCCAGCTGATAATCATACAAAGACTTCGGCTCAACATGCTTTCCCTCGCTCACCCATACTCCCTGAGGATGTCCAAGATTATCCTTATAATCAGTGCCGAGGAGGCGTTCACCGACGCATCCTACAGCATAGTTCTTTGCCGATACCCATGGACTCTGGCAGATTAATGTCTTCGCCCGACAGTTCCACAGATAGAAATTTGCTCCACGCCATCCATGGCCGTTGCCGCCATTTGTGCCATCCTGTACAGCAAGCTGTCCGTCAGTGATAAGATTATCATACAGAAATCCGTTAGCCCACTTCTGATGAGGTCCTGCCTCCTGTTCGGCATTTGTCATGGAACAGTTCAGGAATACAGAAGGTCCGAGTGTGCGGTTGCTGGTCGCAAAGCCATGGCGGTCATGCTCGCATGAGCAGTCACGCACAAGACATAACTGGCCGCCTGATACATAAAATGCATATCTCCGGTTACCGCGTATTATGGATACAGGTTCCAGACAATGACAGTTCTCCACAGTAATGTTCTTAGAACCAGTAGCAAGACGTGCCAGACCGAATCCCATATGATAACTCTTTACCCCACGTACCCAGCAATGTTCTGCAGGACCGACCTTTATAGCCAGCCATGCATGTTCTTCATCCGCCATATAAGGGTCGCCCTTACGATGAGATGCAGTGCGTTCCGTCACGACAGATGGATCAAATTCCGTGTCGAACACCAAATTTTCTATACCGCTTTCCGATATCCTGTCCCAGGAGCAGGGCATAAGCTGGGCTGTACCGTACTTCGGATCCAGTCCCTGGACTATAGGATTGTCGAGATAGATTCTGGCCCCCTGTATATCAGTGATTATCCTTTCCCAATAGAACTTGAATTCCTCTGCCGTCCACTGCTTTACATTCCCCTTCTGATTCTGAGGTATCTGGTCCATCTTTATTTCATGAATCCAGTCATCATTCATGAAATAGCTGACAACTACCCTGTCGCCTATTTTAAAAAGTTCCGGTTCTGCAACCGTGACATACATCTGTCCGACAGGAGTATAATCTCCGGTTATCATCGACTTCAGATCATGATTCAGCACCCGCTTGCCCTTCTTTCCGAACTCCACAAGAGTACGCTGCTCCTTGCCGGTACCATAAATGATGGTGGAATCCCCTTCACCACGAAGCACAAGATTACTCCTGTTCAGCCTGATTGTGCCGCTGACATTATATTTTCCGGCTTTCAGAAGAATGGCACCATGTCCATTATGTCCGTCAATCGCCGCCTGTATCATGGCAGTAGCGTCCGAGCCGTCTTCTGGAGCTTCGAGTACCTTAACTACATTGTATTCAGGTATCTCCATTTCCCCCCATCTGTAGCCGACACGGCTGAAATCGGGAACGGCATCTCCGTTGGGTTGGGTCAGAGACATTATTAGAGCAGCGGCTGTCTGTAGAATCATCGATATCATAACTGTTCTATATCGCTTTTATATAAAACACGGTAATCCGTAGAATATGCATCCAATACAAAGACCTGATAAGAACGTCCTCCGTCATAAACACGTATCACTATATGTCCGTAATACGGCTGGATGTATTTCCATAGTTCTTCCCCAACCTGTTCACGGGCAGCATCACAGGTCACGAACATCTGCCTTTTACCTGGCATCTGAGGGTCGAATATCCTCTGCACAGTAGCTTTCCACGGATGATTGACATGACTTGCTGGAACGATGATAACATCAGGACGGGTCTTCCACATGAAATATGGATTGCAGGTATCTTTCCATCCATGATGATTGGCCTTGATGGCCGTCACCTGACCGATAAGGTCAGCCACATAGGTTTCCATATCCCTCTCGTCAGCAGGACTACCGCCCAGATCACCACCGTTAAAATATGAGAATCCGCCATATCTGACGAGAATAGCACAACTCAATGCATTTTCGCCAAGATCATTGATAAACTCAGTGTACCTCTTTACGATCTTCCCGTTTCCCGGCAGAGGAGCCTGAAGAATTCCCGCAACATTCCATACTTCGAAATCCTTCTTAAATGATTTCGGATCGTTAAGTAATGCGAACTGTTTTCTTGATCCAACCTGAAAGCACTCAGGAACCGTTCCTCTGTTTTCCTTCTGACATATCACAAACTTCCTATAATCATCCATTGTGGCGGAACAGAACTTCTTCACATACGCGGCAGATGGATAATCATACGTAGGCCAGCCTCTGTCGATGATCTTTCCGAAACTCAGATACTCCCCGACCTCCATTATCCCGCACAGTCCGTAGTAAGGACCTGGCTTACGCGCTGTCTCGCCTCCCATATGGTCTGCATGGAAATGAGTCAGCCAGAAATAATCAACCCTCTCCGGGTGAGGAAGCCCTTTAGAGAAATGACTGATATATCTTGCAATCCACTGTCCCGGGCTTCTGGAGTCATCTGGGAGTGCCGGAGCCTTCATCCTTCCTCCTGTCACGTCACCGGCATCAATCAGCATTGTAGTCCCGTCAGGCATTACTACAAATGAAGCATCACCTTTACCTGTGGCTATTGTATGGATATCCATCCAACCTTTCTGCCATTCAGGAAGAAAACTTCCGGACTGATGGGGTTCCTCACGAGACGATGCCCCTGCATGAACGGCACACAGGAGCATGACACTTGCAAAAATTATCTTGAGCCTATTCTGTCTCATAATATACAAAGAAACCTTCGTTCAGATAATTATATCGTAAAAATAATCCAATTTTAGGACAAAACAGTACATATCGGCAAGTTTCTACTACCGAATCAGATAAAGACACAATAATAATGATTATAAGCCAAACCGTCGATAAAACAAAACACCCCGTCAGAACTCTGACAAGGTGTCGTAGAATAAAGTTTCGTTCAGCCCCGATTGAAAACGGATACTATTTGCCGAAATAAAGATTCAGAAGATATGCAAGCCTGTAGCCGGCATCCCTCATCTGCCTGTTGACCAGCGATGTAGAGAGCTCCACAGTATCCGGATTGAGCTGTGCTACTCCGGCTGGATTCCATGTGTAGATCTCGATGTTCTCTCTGGCTATATCTTCCGCCCACTGATAAACATCTCCGGACACAATTTTCTTTCGTTCCTTTTTAGAAGCATTGTCGATCAATGCGGCAATTTCATCTGCAGACTTGTCTCCCCAGATAAAAGCAGGCATCTTATCATAAACACTATGGAAAGACTTGATCTTCTCACCGTTAATCTCATAATTCTTACCGTCCTTCTTGCCCTCGAATTGCGTATGGGTAGGACAATGCATATCAGGAACACAGTGGATCAATATACGTAAAGCCATTACGACAGCGCTGTCTGTCATATGTTCATACCTCTTATCCCTCAAGGTACCTTCACATATTCTGAAAGCACGGATAGCATCACCATTGGCAAGCTTAGAACTATGCATATTGGGATCATACTTAAGGTTCTTATCGATACAGAGGGTATGCCAATGAGTCGTAAAGGCAATATTCTCATCCCTTCTATGATTATCCATCCATACGGCATCCTCCTTAAGGTCATAAGCGATGTACTTAGCAATATTCTCCTTGGTCTTTTCAGTAAGATGTCTCTGAGCGACAGCAATAGCTACCTCATGCCCCAACCTAGACCAGGCAGAAAGTTCGAGCATGGATACTGTAATCAACAAAAGGATAAAACAGATTCTCTTCATAACATATCAATATCAGGTTCTTGAAGAACAAATATAGACAATTTTCATTACTTGCGAGAATTTCAGCTCAAGTAATCATACTTAAGCTTCTGATTTTCCGCCAAACCGCATAAAACAAGACACCCCGTCAGAAACTCTGACAGGGTGTCGTAGAAGAAAGTGGCAGCTA
>CANBDX010000087.1 GCA_947367315.1 uncultured Bacteroidales bacterium
AGCTGGATCTTGTTGCGTGAGATCTCCACATTGTTCTTGATCTTAGGGAAGTAGAGGATACCTGTAAGGTTGAAAGGGTAGTCCACATTCAGATGGATATGGAACAGAGGCTCTTCGCCCATTGGGTAAAGGGCTCTGTAGAATTCCTTGTAGTCTTCTTCCGTGAGGTCTGCCGGCTTTCGTGCCCAGAGAGGCTCCACTTTGTTGATTACATTATCCTTGTCTGTATCCACATATTTTCCGTCCTTCCACTCCTGCTCCTTTCCGAAAATCACAGGTACCGGCATGAACTTGCAGTATTTGCCAAGCAGGCTCTCTATGCGCCTCTTCTCCGCAAATTCCTTCTCATCCTCTGCGATGTAAAGAGTGATGACTGTCCCTCTGTCTTCTTTCTCGCATTCATTCATCTCATACTCAGGAGATCCGTCGCAGGTCCACTTCACGGCCTTTGCTCCTTCTTTCCATGAAAGAGTCTCGATTGTCACCTTCTCCGCCACCATGAAAGCCGAATAGAATCCCAGACCGAAATGGCCTATGATGCTGCTCAGCTGGTCCTTGTATTTCTCGAGGAACTCACCTGCGCTTGAAAATGCAATCTGATTGATGTATCTATCCACTTCTTCCGCTGTCATACCTATACCTCGGTCGATGATCTTGAGTGTCCTCTTCTTCTCGTCAAGCTCGATGCGTATGTAAAGTTCGCCAAGCTCTCCGGAGAATTCTCCTGAGGCGGCTAGTGCCTCCATCTTTCTTGTGGCATCCACTGCATTTGCCACAAGCTCCCTTAGGAAGATTTCGTGGTCAGAATAAAGAAATTTCTTGATTACCGGGAATATGTTCTCGGTGGTTACTCCTATTTTTCCTGTTGTTGCCATATTTGTTTGTTTTATGTTTCTATACATAGATCCTCACGTCGCTTCGCTCCTCAGGATGACGTAGTCTGGAAGCTTCTGCTCCTCAGGATGACGCCGATGCGGCAGTGAAGCATGCCATCCGCCATTTCGGGGACTGTAGGGAAGTAGTCAAATAACGTTCCAACCCTTGAAATCTGCCAAAACGTCAGTTGTGACTGACAAAAAAAGGCGGCCGGAAAATCCGTGCCGCCTAAACAGGTTTAAGAAATAGTACGTGTATCAGCCTGTTTATTTATACATGAATCTCTTGATACTCATCTTAGGAGTCTTTTCAAAAGGTTCTGCAACATATTCCACGAGGTTGAGCTTGCTGTATGCAGGCATTGACTTATTCACCTCAGTCATGATTATTGACTTATGAAGCTCGAGGTCTGTACCTTCTTCATTGGCCTTGGCTGCATCCAGATAAACCAAAGCGACAAGTCTTGCGCCTCTGTTTACGACAACGGACTCCACCACGTAAGGCTGGTTATTCACAACAGCCTCTATCTCTTCAGGATAGATATTCTGGCCGTTTGCAGAAAGAATCATGTTCTTGCTGCGTCCCTTGATGAAGATGTTTCCGTCCTTGTCGAGAAGTCCGAGATCTCCTGTGCGCATCCATCCGTCTTCTGTAAATGCGGCTGCAGTAGCCTCTTCATTCTTGTAATATCCGCTCATGAGGCTCACTCCCTTTGCCTGGATCTCGCCGACATTCTTGTAAGGATCCTCAGAATCGATACGTACGGACACGAAGTTGATGGCTTTGCCGCATGATTTAGGAACGAAATCGTGCCAGTCCTCATATGCAAGCAGAGGTGCTGCCTCAGTCATGCCGTAGCCCACTGTATATGGAAGTTTAAATCTCTTGAACCATTTCTCAACATCGGGATTGAGCGCTGCGCCACCCATAATGATGGAACGTACATTGCCTCCGAAAGCATTCAGCAAGGTTGTGCGGATCTTCTTGAAGATAATCTGGTTCAGTCCTGGAATTGCGCAGATGACCTTCATGGCAGGTTTATTTATTACCGGAGCTACCTTGCTCTTGAAAATCTTCTCCATTACGAGAGGTACGGTGATCACCAGATATGGCTTGACCTCTGCCATTGCTCCAAGGAGAAGTGCAGGTGTAGGGGTCTTTCCGAGATAATAGATTGACACACCTCCGCAAAGAGGGTAGATAAGCTCGAACATCATGCCGTACATATGCGCCATTGGAAGCATCGATACTATCTTGTCTTCAGGGAATGAAGGGAGCCAATTCTGTCCGAACTCTACATTTGCGGAGATGCATTCATAACGAAGCATCACACCCTTCGGAGCACTTGTGGTTCCTGAAGTGTAATTGATTATTGCGAGGTTCTTGTCATTGCCAGTCGGGAATGACACGTCCGCAGCAGTGTAACCCTCTGGATGTTTCTCTGCAAAAAGTGTATCTATTTGCTCATTGATTTTTGTAATGCTCTCATCAGCTGCATACAGAAGAGAAAAGTCGCTTGATGATATGACGGCCTTGATGGTCGGCATCTTTTTAATATCAAGCTTGCTCCAGATGTCTGTGTCCGTGAGGAGTATTATACTCTCGGAATGGTCCACGAGATTATTTACGCTGTCCGGATGGAAATCCGCCAGAATAGGGACAACTACAGCTTCATATGTGTTTGCAGCGAAGAAGGTCACACCCCATCGTGCTGAGTTCTTTGCGCAGAGGGCAACCTTGTCTCCTTTTTTAAGACCGATGGCCTCAAAGAAAATATGGAATTTTTCAATCTGGGTGGCGAATTCGCCAAATGTGAAGAGCTCACCTCTGAAATTGCCCAGTGCCGGACGCTCCCAGTTGTTTTTGATCGCTTCTTCAAGCCGTGTAAAGTAATGCTTCATTGTTTTAGTCGCTTTGTCATTAAAATCCACGCAAAAGTAGAAAAAACTGCGCTATAGCACATTAATATTATTATCTTTGTGGTGAAACACCCGTTTTTGTGGTGATTTTCCACATATAAATGCTATTATTATGAGAGCAAAACCAATCGTCGCACTTATCTACGACTTCGACGGCACGCTGTCGCCCGGCAATATGCAGGAATTCGGATTCATACAGGCCATAGGAAAGAAGCCTCAGGAATTCTGGCAGGAGAGTGATGACATTGCCTTAGGTCAGGATGCCAGCAATATCCTCAGCTATATGAAGCTCATGTTTGACGAGGCGCGCAAGGCCGGCATCAAGCTCCGCAGGAAAGACTTCAAGCGATTCGGTGCATCCGTAGAGCTGTTCAACGGTGTCACTGAATGGTTTTCACTCATCAACGAATATGGAAAAACCAAAGGTGTCAGAATCGAGCATTACATCAATTCTTCCGGACTTGTCGAAATGATAGAAGGCACTGCCATCGCCGGAGAATTCAAACGCATCTTCGCCTGTTCCTTCCTATATAATAATGAAGGAGAGGCCGAGTGGCCGGGAGTAGCGGTGGATTATACAGCAAAGACCCAGTTCCTCTTCAAGATAAACAAAGGCATACTCAGTATAAGGGACAATAAGAAGGTTAATGAGAGTCAGGCGGAGGATAACAAGAGGATCCCGTTCCCACATATGATATATTTCGGTGACGGAGAGACCGACGTTCCATGCATGAAGATAGTGAAGATGTTCGGAGG
This sequence comes from uncultured Bacteroidales bacterium, assembly GCA_947367315.1. Lineage (GTDB taxonomy): Bacteria > Bacteroidota > Bacteroidia > Bacteroidales > UBA932 > Cryptobacteroides. The sequence goes on from CANBDX010000087.1 coordinate 3,552, forward strand.
CAATTCCATAGCAGTCTATAACCCTGAAATCAAGAAAAAGGTAAATGTGGCCAAGAAGCTTCTGCGACAGCATCGTGTGAACTTCATTACCCCTGCCGACTATACAAAAGAGAGCAGAACCTATAAGATAGTCTGCTCTATAATCGATAAGATAAAAGCTGATTTCGAACTGGCGAAACTTGCAAGGTAACGGTTATTTTACCGTTACCTTTAATTTTGCATATGCTCTTTCTGCCTTTGCCAGTGCTGCTGTTACGGAATCGTCTGTGGCGAGGATTACACCCACGCGTCTGTGATCTGCAATTTCAGGTTTGCCGAAGAACCTGATCTGTACTCCAGGCTCTTCAAGCACCTTGTCCACGTCGCAGAACTCGTACTCGCGGGTATTGCCTTCCACAACGATGGCCTTTGATGCTGAAGGTCCGTAGAACTTTACTTCCGGAATAGGGAGACCGAGGATGGCGCGTGCATGCAGGCCGAACTCGGACATATCCTGAGAAATCATCGTCACCATTCCGGTGTCGTGAGGCCTTGGGGAAACCTCGCTGAAAATCACATCCTCTCCCTTGACAAAGAGTTCCACTCCAAATATGCCGTAGCCGCCGAGCGCATCCGTGATGGCCTTTGCAATAGCTTCTGCCATCTCTATTGCCTGCTGTGACATGGCCTGAGGCTGCCATGATTCACGATAGTCCCCGTCCACCTGATGATGTCCGATAGGCTTGAGGAATGTCGTGCCTCCGCTATGTCTTACTGTAAGGAGTGTAATCTCGTAGTCGAAATTCACGAATCCCTCTACGATTACCTTTCCTCCTCCTGCGCGGCCGCCTTCCTGGGAAATCTTCCATGCCTTGTCGATATCTTCCGGAGACTTTATCGTGCTCTGTCCGTGGCCTGACGAACTCATTACCGGCTTTACCACGCATGGTATGCCGATTTCTTCCACAGCCTTGTCAAACTCCTCCTTGGTCTCAGCAAAACGGTATGGCGACGTCGGTATTTCGAGTTCCTCGGCTGCAAGGCGGCGTATGCCTTCGCGGTTCATCGTGATCCTGGTCGCCTTGGCTGTAGGTATCACATTGAAGCCGTCTTCTTCCAACTTCACAAGCCTGTCGGTGGCGATCGCCTCTATTTCCGGGATGATGAAATCCGGTTTCTCTTCGCGAATCACTGCCTCCAGAGCATCTCCGTCAAGCATTGACAGGACATGACTTTTATGAGCCACATGCATAGCTGGGGCATTTGCATATTTATCAAGAGCCACCACTTCCACTCCGTATCTCTGGAGTTCTATTGTGACTTCCTTACCGAGCTCTCCAGAACCGCAGAGGACTGCCTTCTTGCCGGATTTTGTGAATGTTGTACCGATGTTTGCCATAGTGTGTGAGCTTTATTTTCCGTAACGTTTAAGAATGGTTTCGCCGTATGCATCGATGCGCCTGTCCCTGAAGAAAGGCCAGCCTCGGCGTACGTATTCGGTCCTGTCGAGGTCAATCTCCACAACCTTCACTCCTTCCTCGTCATTGCCGAATTCTGCAAGAAGCTCGCCCTGAGGACCTGTTGCAAATGAACGTCCCCAGAACTTGATTCCTTTTGTCACGCCAGTTGGATCATCCTCCTGTCCTGTGCGGTTCACGGTTATCACCGGTAGTCCGTTTGCCACTGAATGACCTCTCTGTACGAGCTGCCATGCATCGCTCTGGACCTTCTGCTCCTCTACAGGGTCTGTATATACTCCTCCGATTGCTGTAGGGTAGATAAGCATCTGAGCCCCGTTGAGGGCCATGCATCTTGCTGCCTCAGGATACCACTGGTCCCAGCACACGAGCACTCCCAATGTGCCGACTGATGTCTCTATCGGCTGGAAGCCCATGTCTCCAGGTGTGAAGTAGAACTTCTCATAATAGCAAGGGTCATCCGGGATATGCATCTTGCGGTATTTGCCTGCGATGCTTCCGTCCTTTTCCATTACTACGGCAGTATTGTGATATATACCGGCTGTCCTGCGCTCGAAGAGCGAGAGCACTATTACTATTCCAAGCTCTTTCGCAAGTGCGCCATATGTCTGTGTAGATGGTCCTGGGATAGGTTCTGCGAGGTCGCACAGAGTTGCTTCCTCATGCTTGCAGAAATATACTGAGTTATGCAGTTCCTGAAGAACCACGAGCTGAGCTCCCATTTCCGCACATTTGCGGATGTTGCCTTTGAGCTTTTCAATGTTTGCCGGAATGTCAGGTCCGCACGACTGCTGTACCATTCCTACCTTAAGTATGTTCATGTCTGTCAAAATTATCTTAAATAACCTTCCGGGAACTGCATTGTGACACAGTGTAATGAGCCGTGGCCCGAGAGAAGAGGCAGGCAGTTGATCAATATTACCTCTCTGTCCGGGAATGCTTCCTGAAGCCTCTTCCTTGCCACCTCATCAAGCGGGGAACCTGCTCCCGGGAGAAGTACCGCTCCGTTGATGATCAGGAAGTTTGCATATGATGCCGGCAGCCTGTAGTCCTCAAGATACAATGGCTCAGGGAGGGGAAGGGGTACGAGATTGTATGGCTTTCCTTCCAGGGTCCTGAAGCTGCGGAGCTGCTTTTCCATAGCGGCAAGCGGCTCATAATGCGGGTCTTCCGGGTCTGTGCACTGCATGTATGCTATGGTGTCTGGAGAGCAGAATCTTGCCAGGATGTCCACATGACTGTCTGTATCGTCGCCTATTATGGTCCCGTGGTCAAGCCAGAGTATTCTCTTTAGACCGAATGCTCCGCAGAGCTCTTCCTCTATCTCTTCCTTGCTGAGATATTCGTTCCTGTTTACCGAACACAGACATTCTGTAGTAGTGAGCATGGTGCCGCAGCCGTCTGAATCGATGCTGCCGCCCTCTAATACGTACGGACGCATATCAACTCCGACCACATCTTCCTGGAATGCCCCCTGAAGGTAGATGTTCTTTGTTATCTGGTTGTCCAGGTCAGAAGCGAATTTCAAACCCCATCCGTTGAATACGAAATCGTAGAGATATTTCTGTCCGCCGTCACCATACACGCTGATTCCGCCATGGTCACGTGCCCATGTGTCGTTCAACGGAGATTCGTAGAACCGGATTTTATCGACGTCCATTACGATTCCCTTGGCTTCCGAGATCCTTGCTATATCTGACTTGCACTCCTCTATGTCTCTTGTCACTATCATAAGGGGCTCGAACCTCATGATATTATATGCTATGTCCACATAGCATGAAAGAACCTTTTCAAGCTCGAACCACTCTGTTTCACAATGGGGCCATGTGAGCTGTACTCCGCTCTGTTTTTCCCATTCCGCCGGTAATCTGCTCATAGTCTGAATTACATTATATGATGTCTCGATTGCGCTCTGTATCATATTTTAATATCATTGCGCGACCAATATATTACAAGATACAAAGATAATAAAAAAAGAAGACGTCCCTATATGTTTAGGAACGTCTTCCGAATATTTTTAGAGATATGATTTACTCGAATGAAACCACAACTGCCCTGTCGAATGCAGCGGCACCCTTTGCAGCCTTGATTACTGAGTTCTTCACCACGATGTTTGCAGTGTCGATTCCGTACTTGGTCTGGAGGAGGTTGATCATGTACTCTGCACGCTTCTTGCTGAGATACTGGTTGCGCTTAGCATAACCTGTGTTGCTGTCAGCTGTACCTGTAACTACTGTAGCCTTTCCGTTCTTCACGTTAGGAAGCACGTTCTGCATGTAGAAGTCGAGGTGCTTGAGCTCCTTCTTGCTGAGCTCGGTCTTTCCGATCTCGAAGAAGAATGAAGCAGGACCCACTTCCTT
>CANBDX010000088.1 GCA_947367315.1 uncultured Bacteroidales bacterium
CAGGCTTGGATGCTTATCTGCATTTCAATACTCGTCATGCTCATAGGTGGAATCAACTATGCCACATTCTTCACCTCTCTTGCTCCCATGCGTGTCAAGGCTGTAAACACCAGGAAAGTGCTGGGCAGTTCCATCGGCAAACTTCGTGGGGAACTGATACTTGAGGCGGTAGCATTCTGCTTTGCTGCATTCGCCATTGCTCTTGCAGCAATATCTCCTGTCAGCAGATGGTTGATGTCCCAGGGAATATCAGATATGGCATTCGACTTCGCATCACAGATCTTGCTGATTCTGATAACCGGATCGATTTCGATTATCATTGGCCTGGCTGCCGGATTATATCCAAGTTTCTATGCCACTTCCCTACCGACAGCATTCGCACTGCAAGGCAACTTTGCATTTTCTATAGCAGGCAGAAGATTCCGCACGGTCATGATCACGCTTCAGTTTGCGATTACTTTTGCCCTGATGATATTTGCATTGACTGTTTACAGGCAGAATGAATATATGACCGGATATGATACAGGATTTGAAAAGGACAGGATAGCTGTAGTCCAGATATCATCGGAGCAATATCAGTTCAAGTCAGAGTGGCTGCAGGAAAGGCTCTGTTCGCTTCCTGAGGTGGAAGACGTGGCATTTGCATTGGAAGGAATGGGATTCTCTGACAGCTATTCGACATTTACAGTAGAACTTCAGGGACAGGAGGTCAGGTGCTTTGCATTATATTGTTCACAGAACTTTCTGGATGTCATGGGAATACCTGTGGTCGAAGGTAACAACTTCCTTCCGTCAGATGCGGGCATGGCCATAATGAACCAGAGACTGAAGGATTTAGGAGGAAAGATTGAGATTACCGAAGGAATGGGAAGCATTATCGGACAGACTGGAAACGTAAGGGTCAACTCTTTGAGGAATGAAACTGCACCAATATGCTATATATATGTTCCTAAGGACTTTGCGACACTCGGTTACACGTACATCAGACTTCAGGAGGGATATGACAAGACAGATGTGACTGAGAAGATTTCAGCGATACTTTATGAAATGGACCCGTCATACCTCTTTGAAGTCGAGTTCTATGATGACGTAATGGAGAAGGTTTACGAATCAGAGATAAAACAGGGCAAGATCATATCAATCTTCTCTCTGCTGGCAGCGGCACTCTCGCTGATCGGAGTCTTCGGACAGGTACTTCTTGATGTACAGTACAGAAGACGTGATCTTGCTGTGAAGAAGGTATATGGAGCAGAAACTGCGGGTCTTGTACTGGACGGACTGAAGAGATATGCCGTCATAGCGACAGTTTCATTCGCCATAGCAGCCCCGACAGCATACTTCACAGTCAGCAACTGGCTTGAGAACTTTGTGGAGCATGCCGGCATGTCAGTATGGATATTCACATTGACATTTATAGTAATCCTGATCCTTACGCTGACTATAGCAGGTCTCCAGTACTGGCGCAGCGCCTCAGCTGAGCCGGCAGAAGCGTTGAAGACGGAATAATTCTTATAAACTTGTATAGATGAAACGAATTTTTACAATTCTGGCAGCGATTGTCTGCCTTTGCGGATGTGAACAGAAAGATGGCGACTGGAAGCCGATGAAGTTGGATAAGCAGGAACTTACATTCTCGTCTGAAGGTGGTGAGCAGGTGGTAACTGTGACCAATTACAGCGGATGGTGGATTAGTGGTGCGTATAATGACAATAAGAGGCAGAACTATATCTACCCGACATCAACAGATGGCGAGGAAGCATATACTTATGATATTCTTGATGGAGGCTGGTACCATGTGGTTGTTCCGGATAAGGGCCGTAGCAACACAGTGGCCATAACGGTTGATCCAAATGATACTGCAAAGCCTCGTACGGCTGTGATTGACATGACTGCTGGAGATGTGTTTACACAGATTAGTGTTGCTCAGAATTAGATTAACATGCTGCGGCATCATGACTATCCATAATAATTATTGCAAGAAAGAATCGGAATAGTATTTGAAAAATGTTATTTTTGCAGAAATAGTTAAAATTCAATCGGTATGTCGGAGAAGGAGATGAATTCATACAGGTTCGTTTCGGGCCAGGAGCCAAGCGACGAGATGCTCAGCCAGCTTATGAGTGAGGTGGCTGAAGAAGCTGTAGAGCGAAGGAAGAGGGCGGATGATGAGCATTTCTCTCAAATGAGGCGTAATGTAGCTGCTAAGAGAGAGAGATGGGCAGAACGTATAAATCGCGTCGTAAATGGTTAAGACTGAACATAGACCAGAACTTATAATTATTGCCGGACCTAATGGATCCGGCAAAACTTCTGTTACGCAGAAGTTCCTTCACCATGAATGGGCTGAGGGCACTATTTATATCAACCCGGATGAAGTGGCCAAGGAACGCTTTGGTGATTGGAATTCACGGGAGGCAATCATAAGTGCGGCTAATTACTGTGCTGAATGGCGAGAAAGATGTCTTGCTGAGAAGAAGAGTTTCGTATTCGAGACTGTGATGTCTGCAGAGGATAAGATTGATTTCATCATAAGAGCTAAAGAAGCAGGATTCTTTGTCAGATTGTTCTTCATTTCAACTTCTCACCCTTCTATCAATGCGGCAAGAATCGCAGGAAGAGTCATGGAGGGTGGTCACGATGTTCCTATTCCTAAGATTGTTTCAAGATATTATAAGTCCATAGAGAACTGTAAGACAATCGCTCCAGTGGTTGATCGTTTGTATGTTTATGACAATTCCGTAAACGGTCAGGACGCAAAGATTCAGTTCAGGCTGACAAATGGTAAGCTTGCAAAGATGTATGTGAGCGAAGTGCCTGAATGGGCTCAGATAATTCTTCCAGAATAGTAAATCTCTTTGAATTCTGAGTTGCCAAATTTCCACCGAAAGTATATGGTTTTAGTATACTTTTGCTTTGAATTTGGCAATTATATCAATAACACATGGCAAAAAGTAAAGCGAAAATACTGGTTGTGGATGACAACAGCGGAATCAGGGCGGCACTGAAGGTGCTGCTGCCGTTGCATTTCTCGCAGGTGGAGCTGATTCCTTCGCCGAAGGAACTGGTGACCAAGATGGCAGACTTCCGCCCCGACGTGGTCCTGCTGGACATGAACTTCCACACTGACATTAATACAGGAAATGAAGGACTTTACTGGCTTTCCGAAATCAAGAAACGGACTCCCGATACTGAAGTCGTGCTCTTTACGGCTTATGCCGACATCGCCCTGGCAGTAGAAGGCATGAAGCGTGGAGCATTCGATTTCATAGTGAAGCCGTGGGAAAACGAAAAGCTGGTGGAGACTCTGAAAGCGGCATACCACGGCAGGAGCAAGGAGGCAAAGGAAGCTGCAGTGGCACCGTCCTCATCGCTAAGGATGCTCTGGGGCAAGGGTAATGCAATGTCGGCTGTCAGGAAGACCATGGAAAAGATAGCTCCCACTGATGCCACAGTACTCATCACTGGAGAGAACGGAACAGGAAAGGATGTGCTGGCCGGAGAGATACACAGGATGTCTGAAAGAGCTCTCAGGCCAATGGTCTGCGTAGATGCCGGAGCCCTGACAGAAACGCTTTTCGAGAGCGAGCTTTTCGGCCATGTAAAAGGCGCTTTCACAGACGCTCATTCAGACCATGTCGGCAAGTTCGAGCAGGCTGAAGGAGGAACACTTTTTCTGGATGAAATCGGTAACATTCCCCTTCACCTTCAGGCTAAGCTTCTGAGAGCCATACAGAACCGCAGTATCACCCGCGTAGGTGACACAAAGGCCATACCTATTGATATAAGACTTATCTGCGCCACCAACAAGAACCTGGAGAAAATGGTCCGTGACGGAGAATTCCGTGAAGACCTCTATTATAGGATAAATACCATCCACATGCATCTTCCTGCCCTGCGTGAAAGGCCGGACGAGATAGTGCCGCTTGCAGAAATGTTCATCGCCAGATATTCGGAAAGATACAGGCGCACCGTCAAGGGGCTGTCAGATGATGCGGCGGAAACGCTCAAGTCTCATTACTGGTCAGGCAACATACGTGAACTCCAGAACTGCATGGAAAAGGCCGTGATACTGGCAGACGGTGAGACACTGACTTCCTGCGACATAGAGCTGCCTCAGAACAGGAATCTGTCATCAGCATCCGGAATAACAGGAAACGAGACTCTCGAAGAAACGGAGGAAAAGGCAATCAGAGCTGCAATGGCCCGATTCGGCGGCAACCTTTCCATGGTGGCCAAGTCACTAAGCATCAGCAGGCCTACACTCTATGCTAAGTTGAAGAAGTATAATATTTAGAAGCAATGACGGACATACAGATTATATCAGCTATAGTTGCGACGGGATTAATCTCATCAGCCATAGCTGTGTCCGTCACTTCCAGGAAAATGAGGAAGAAGGTGTCATATATGCTTGACGCCATCGAGGACAAGGAGCTCAACTTCCGTTTTGACGAGACACGTCTTATCGGACGCAGATTCAACAAGACACTGAACCGACTGCGCGGCATATTCGACAAGGAAAGAAAAGAAATAATAGAGCAGGAAAAATATTTCGGCCTGATGCTGGATCATGTGAAGACGGGAGTGGTTGTAGTAGAGGACAGCGGTCACGTAAATTATTGCAACAACACGGCTCTTGCGCTTCTGGGAATTGCCACTTTCGGCCATATACGTCAGCTGCGCAGTGTAAGCGACTCGCTCTATGAAACATTTCATTCAATTACAGACGGGGTTGAAGAAAGAGCCAGTTATTACAACGAGTCAGGAAAGATGACTATTGCTCTGACTGCATCTGCAGCTACAATCGGGAAGGTGCATGTGCGCGTCATTGCGTTCAACGACATCAGCAATGAAATTGCAGAAAATGAACAGCAGTCATGGGCCAGACTGATCAGGGTGCTGACTCATGAAATCATGAACACAGTTACTCCTATCGCGTCATTAAGCGAAACATTGCTTAAGTTTGAAAGCGTTGATGAAGAGGTAAGAAACGGACTCAGCACCATCTCCCAGTCATCCAGAGGACTCATCAAGTTTGTTGATACATATCGCAACCTCACACGCGTGGCTATGCCTTCCAAAAAGGCATTCTATTTCAGAGAACTTGCAGAGAGGGTTATCAGTCTGACGCGCGAGCAGGCTGTTATCTCAGGAGCTGTATGCACATATGTCGAGAAGTCGGAAGATGTGCTGCTTTATGCAGACGAGGGGCAGATCACGCAGATTCTAATAAATCTTGTGAAGAATGCAGTGCAGGCGGATGCCAGAAATATCGAAATAACTGCTGAAATCAACCTGTCAGAGCATATAATCATCAATGTATCTAACGACGGCATTCCTATCAGCAAGGAAAGTCAGGAAGAAATCTTTGTCCCTTTCTACACTACCAAACAGGAAGGCACCGGAATCGGGCTAAGTCTCTCTCGTCAGATCATGAGACTGCATAACGGTTCCCTCAAGCTTATCAGAAGCGATGAAAAGGGCACTGTATTTAGCTTGATCTTCAGATAAAAAGAAACATTTCGTTATTTAACTAAGTTTTTAGTTGCATAATTAGAAAATTAGTTTTATGTTTGCATCGGAAAGTTCGGAAAACCGTTCTTTCTGATGCAAATTGATAATATAAAAATAGTATGATATGGGCGAAGCGATAAAGAACAGACCTCAGGAGCTCACGAAGGCGGAACTGGAGATTATGCAGGTCATTTGGCAAAAGGAGAAGGTACTGGTGCATGACATTCTTGCAGAACTGCCCGAACCCAAGCCTGCATATAATACGGTATCTACAATAGTCCGCATCCTCGAGAACAAAGGTTTCGTATCACACAAGGCATACGGAAGGACATACGAATACTTCCCTATTGTGGCGAAGGAAGACTACACCAATACATACATGCGTACTGTACTGGACAATTTCTTCGAGGGCTCGATCAGCCGTATGGTGAATTTCTTTTCAGCTCAGAAGTCAATTTCCTTGGAAGAGACCGATGAGATCATGAAGATATTGAACGGAGACAAATAGTTTTATAAATCCACACCACTATGTCAGCAATCAGATACATAATTGAGGTAATAGTCTGCAGCGGACTGTTTCTGGTAGCTTACCGCTGGCTGCTTGCCAGAAAGATCGGCTTCGGGCTCTGCAGGGCGTTCATAATGGTGTCCATGCTACTGGCTGTCGCCATACCGGCAATGAATGTCCCTCTTTTCCCCGAAAAGACACTCATGCAGCAGACAGTTCTGACAGGATTTGATTTCTTCGAAGAGGAACTCGGCGAAACAGCATCAGACATAGATACAGTCGTCACAGAAACATACGAAAAGGCAACTACCGGGAACGTTCCGAGCCCAGAGTCATTCGGGATAAAGGACATAGCTGCAATTGCAGCAAATGTCATATACCTGCTTGTCACTATTGCAGCACTTGCGCTGACCGCATATAATGTAATAAAGATAAAACGGCTTCGCAGACGTTCCAAGCTGACTCATACAGAAGAATATACACTAGCTGAACACGAGGAGATAAGAACCCCGTTCTCATTCCTGAAGACCATCTTCATGGGATACAACTATGAGCCAGACGAAAGAAGGCAGATACTGACCCATGAGGCAAGCCATGTGCGTCACAGGCACTCATTCGAACGCATATCGCTTTCTGTCCTCCGCTCCATCTTCTGGTTCAATCCGTTCTTCTGGATGGCCGAGAAGGATCTCGAAGAAGTACAGGAGTGGGAAGCAGACAAGGATGTCCTCAATGAGGGGTACGAACTGAACACATACAGAACAACCATATTCAAACAACTCTTTGGTTATAATCCGGATATATCCTGTGGGTTGAATCATTCATTGACAAAACAACGATTCATTATGATGACTCAATCACGCCGTGGCAAAGGGGCCTGGATCAGGCTGGCTGCCACACTCCCCATCTTCGCCGGACTGTTCCTTGCCTTCGGCTGCGGAACAAAGGAGGCAAAGACCGAAGTTTCAACGAACTTGACCAATGGCACGGAAGATACATATATTGATATGTGCCCTCCATGCGACGCGACCTACAGCAATTCATTCAATGCCGGCAAAGCGGGACGCTCTCACACAGGAATAGATTATGTACTCAATGAAGGCGATCCGGTATATGCGGTTGCGGACGGAGAGGTATCTGCGATCACACGTGACGACAGCAACGGTCTCATGCTGACACTCAAGCATGCTGACGGTTATGAGACAAGGTATGCGCATCTTTCGAAGGTGGATATTGCTTCAAAAATCAGCTTCAAAGG
>CANBDX010000089.1 GCA_947367315.1 uncultured Bacteroidales bacterium
ATCTTCTTTCCAGAGAACTTCTGGTGGTTTCCGAGGTCGAAATCGGTACGTGAGTGGATACCCTCAAGCTCCTTGAAGCCGAACGGGAAGCGGAACTCGATGTCTGTAGCCGCATTTGCATAGTGGGCAAGCTTGTCGTGGTCGTGGAAACGATAGTTTTCGTCACCCATTCCGAGAGCCTTGTGCCATGCCATACGGTTTTCCTTCCATTTAGCGAACCAGTCGAGCTCTGTACCTGGCTTAATGAAGAACTGCATTTCCATCTGCTCAAACTCCCTCATACGGAAGATGAACTGACGTGCCACAATCTCGTTTCTGAAGGCCTTACCGATCTGTGCGATACCGAAAGGAATCTTCATGCGACCGGTCTTCTGCACATTCAGATAGTTCACAAAGATACCCTGTGCAGTCTCAGGACGGAGGTAGATGATGCTTGCGTCACCTGTAACACTACCGAGCTGTGTAGAGAACATAAGGTTGAACTGACGTACGTCTGTCCAGTTCTTTGTTCCTGAAATAGGACATACAATCTCGCAGTCGATGATGATCTGACGGAGTTCTGTAAGGTCGTTTGCATTGAGTGCATCGGCCATTCTCTTACGTACTGCGTCGATCTTTGTCTGATTTCTGAGTACGTTAGGGTTAGTTGCCCTGAACTGAGCCTCATCGAAAGCCTCTCCGAACTTTCTCTTGCCCTTTTCCACGTCCTTTTCGATCTTCTCCTCAAGCTTACCGATATAATCCTCTATAAGGACGTCCGCACGATATCTCTTCTTGGAATCCTTGTTGTCGATAAGGGGATCGTTGAATGCTCCGACGTGTCCTGAAGCCTCCCAGATCTTAGGGTGCATAAAGATGGCTGAATCAATACCCACGATATTCTCGTGAAGTCTTGTCATGGCCTCCCACCAATATCTCTTGATATTGTTCTTGAGCTCCGAACCGAGCTGACCATAGTCATATACGGCACCGAGACCATCATAAATCTCGCTTGAAGGGAAAATGAATCCGTACTCTTTGCAATGAGCTACGAGAATCTTAAAAAGTTCTTCCTGTGTCATAATAGTATTATAGTTTAAATTATTATTTTGTCTTAATTTCCTTGATTGCCACAGCTCTTCAAAAGCTTTGCAACGACGATTACCATCTGTCCCGATAATGTCATTGCGAGGAGCGTAGCGACGTGACAATCTCTTTTAAAGGCACCATCACGAAATCCCTCTCATACATCAGTCTGTGCGGAACTGTAAGCTCAGGACAGTCTATCCTGTCGTCTCCAATCAGCAGAATATCTATATCTATCGGCCTTGAGGTGTATATTCTCTCCCCTGCTTCATCATACTGCGGCTGTCCCTTCCGTCCAAGCTTCCTCTCTATATCCTTACAAATTTCAAGTATCATAAGTCCTTCAGCCTCAGGATTATATCCTTTAGGAAGCTCCAGTTCATACATAATAGCGGCATTTATGAACTTTTCGTCCGACTCAAACCCCCAAGGTTCAGTCTCATAAAACGAAGAAACTGCCTTATACGGCTTCTTCAACTCTATATTGAGCAAAGATATCGCATCCTCGATATTACGCCTTCTGTCGCCCATATTAGAGCCGAGAGATAGATAAAGCTCCACCTTCACGGTATCATCCGGACTCTTCTGCATAGGCATAAGGTCCTCAGCTCTTCAATCGTCAAGACCAAGTTCAACAAGAGCCTCCTCTGACATCCTGCTCTTATCCCACACAGGCTCCCACACAAGGTCTATCTCCACACTTACCACTCCCGGAACATCCTTTACAGCCTCATTCACCTGTTCCACCACATAATCCGCCATAGGACAGTTCGGAGCAGTCAGGGTCATCTGTACATACACATGATGATCCTCATTCACCCTTATCTCGTAAATCAATCCGAGATCATAGACATTTACAGGAATCTCCGGGTCATATACCTGTCTTAAAGCCCTTATTATATCTCTTTCCAAATTCATATATTCTATCCTATACTATTAGCTACTTCACGAATCTTTGCTATCATATACACAAGGCCATTAGCCCTTGTCGGGGAAAGATTCTCCTTAAGTCCTATCTTCTCCACCACCGAAAAATCTGAAGAAAGTATCTCTTGTGCAGTTCTGCCGGAATAAAGTCCTATCAGCAGGGAAATTATTCCCTTAGTGATGATGGCATCACTGTCGGCATTAAATACAATCTTTCCTTCTTCTACCTTATAATCCAGCCATACTCTTGACTGACAACCCTTTATAAGTTTATCATCAGTCTTTGAGGACTCAGGATAATCCTTAAGGGACTTTCCCAGTTCTATCAGATATTCATATTTGTCCAGCCATTCCTCATACATAGAGAATTCCTCGACAATGGCGTTTTCAGCTTCCTGTAGTGTCATATCAAATCAACATATCAATAGCTTTATTCAAGCATTCTACAAAATATTCAGCCTCTTCCATAGTATTGTACGGAGCAATGGAAACCCTAAGCATGCCACTTACTCCGAATCTGTCCATCAAAGGCTCAGCACACATCTGTCCGGACCTTACAGCTATACCCATCTTATCAAGTATAAGAGCCAGATCCTCATGATGCACCCCATCTACAGTGAATGAGAAAAGAGAAATCTTTTCATTATCTGTTCCTCGTGGAACACCATAGAGCCTTATACGGGAATCACTCCTGAAATAATTTAGGAGGTAATCCCTTATCTTGTCGCTATATTTCACTAACTCATTATTACTCAATACTTTAATAAAATCAATAGCAGGCTTTAATGTAGCTGCTGATGCGAAATTCTGAGTTCCAGCCTCAAATTTCATAGGAAGCGGAGCATATGTGGTCTCAGCAAAAGTAACCGTACCTACCATCTCCCCGCCACCCATATAAGGCGGCATGGCATCAAGCCATTTCCTCTTTCCATAAAGCACTCCCGTACCTGTCGCTGCGTAAAGCTTATGACCGGAAAATGCATAGAAATCACAATCCAGGTCCTGCACATCCACCTTGCAATGAACAGCACCCTGAGCACCGTCCACAAACACGGGAACACCTCTGGAATGACATCTGGAAATAATTTCTCCCACAGGATTGATTATTCCCAGGACATTTGAAATATGGGTTACAGCAAATATTCTCGTCCTATCCGTGAGCAGTTCATCCAGCTTCTCGATCATCAGATGACCGCTGTCATCCACAGGAAGGACCTTCAGAACAGCCCCCTTGCGCCTGCACATCATCTGCCATGGAACAATATTGGAATGATGCTCAGCCTCAGTAACCACCACTTCATCCCCCTCACTCACAAATGCCTCTCCAAAACAGAAAGCTACAAGATTCACGGCAGCTGTAGTGCCGGAAGTAAATACAATCTCTTCCCTCGATTCCGCGTTAAGAAACTCCTTCACGGCATCCCTTGCCTGTTCATAAGCCTGTGTAGCTTCGTCTGCAAGACGGTGTACAGCCCTGTGTATATTCGCATTCGACTCCGTGCTCACCCTGTTCCATTCGTCAATCACAGACCTTACTCGATGACTGGTGGCCGCATTATCAAAATATACGAGATCCTTCCCGTACACCTTTCTCGAAAGTGCCGGAAACTGACTGCGTATTTCATTCACAAAAGTCATAAGCAACATTACATACGCGCGCATACACGCAATAAGCCTGCAAATTTAGCAATTTTACTGTTTCTTTTACAGGATTTTATCATAATTTTGCAATAGGATCCCGACGGGAAAGGATAATCAAATAAAAAAATTGGTATGATCGAATACATCAAAGGTAAACTTATCGAGATAACACCTACCGATATGGTTATTGAATGTAATGGGATAGGATATAAAATCCTGATTTCATTGCAGACATATGAAGCATCAAACGGAAAGGATGAACTTATAATTTATATCCATCATTACCTGCGTGAAGATGAGGAACTCTATTACGGATTTGCCACTAAAGACGAAAGGGAGATGTTCAGGCTTCTTATAGGAGTTTCCGGTGTGGGAGCTGCCACAGCAAGGATGATGCTCTCTTCGCTTTCTACAGAAGAAATAAGAAATGCAATACTTTCAGAGGATATAAACAAGATAAAAAGCATTAAAGGAATAGGAGTAAAAAGCGCACAGAGGCTTGTTCTGGAACTAAAGGATAAGGTTGTAAAGGGAGAAGGAACAGATACTCCGGCCTTATTCCAGAAAGCATCAAATCCTGCCGTAGAAGAAGCTACAACGGCTCTTGTAATGCTCGGATTCAGTAAGCCAAACGTAAATAAAGCTGTAGCTGCTGTTCTGAAGGAAAAGCCATCCGCAACTCTGGAAGAAATAATCAAACTTGGACTTAAACATCTATAGATTAAAAATAAAAGTAAAGGGTGTTCCACATGGAACACCCTTCGTTTTTATAGACAATTCATTCTATCTTCCGAAATATACCAGGAGGACAGATATATCTGAAGGAGATACTCCGGAAATACGGGATGCCTGTGCTATTGTACGTGGAGAGTATTTCTTAAGCTTCTGACGACATTCGATAGACAGACTCTCTACCCTATCAAAATCGAAACCCTCAGGAATAATCAGATTTTCAAGACGCATAATCTTATCTGCCATCTGCTGTTCCCTCTGGATATATCCCTTATATTTTATAGATATCTCGGAAGAATCAAGAATCTCACGCTTATAATTATCGGTGACTACCCTATTCATATATTCAGTATCCAATTTAGAAACAGGGTATTCAGTATTATATTTAAGTATATTCAGAGCATCACGATAGGAAACAATGGATGGATAATTGTCCGTAAATCTATTATCATTATCCTCAAACTGTATCATATCTGAATATTCGGATCCTGTATTTAAAAAATTGGAGAGAGGTGAAGACAATCTATTTTCTAAATCGATATTAAATTTAGAAAAAGTTCCACGTGGAACAAAATTAAATAAATCATGAATATTTGTTTGTGGTCTGGAGATTATATCTGCAATCCGTTTTCTGGAATTAATCTCAGCTGAGGACACAGATTCAAGATATCCGTTCACATTCTCCGGCTTGATTGAAGCATCTGCAAAAAAGTTATTGAAAGTGTCTACACTATCATATTTACGCATAGTGTAATCATATCTGTAACTATCTGCAAGGCCTATTTCATAAGAAAGAGGCGTAAGTCTTAGGTCAGCATTATCCTGACGCAGCAGAATCCTGTATTCGGCCCTTGAAGTGAACATCCTATAAGGTTCATCTACGCCTTTGGTTATAAGATCGTCGATAAGGACTCCTATATATGCCTGATCACGTTTGAGCACAAAAGGATCCTTGCCTGCAACCTTCAGATGTGCATTGATTCCAGCCATCAGACCTTGAGCAGCAGCTTCCTCATAACCAGTTGTACCGTTGATCTGACCAGCAAAGAAAAGATTCTCTATATCCTTGAGTTCAAGAGTAGGTTTAAGCTGGGTCGGATCGAAATAATCATATTCAACAGCATAGGCAGGACGGAATACTTTGGCGTTTTCAAGACCTTCTATCTGATGCAGCGCATCCATCTGGACTTCCAGAGGCAACGAGGACGAGAAACCCTGGAGATAATATTCATTAGTTCCCCTACCCTCAGGTTCAAGGAAAAGTTGATGTTCTGTCTTGTCTGCAAAAGTACGGAGTTTGTCTTCTATACTTGGACAATAACGCGGTCCTATGCCGGTAATCTTTCCTGAAAACAAAGGAGAATCTGCAAATCCGGTCCGGAGAGTATCATGAACCATCTGGTTGGTGTGCACTACAAAACAAGGCAGCTGCGGTGTGCCGTTCTGGGCAGTAGAAAGATAAGGCAGATATGAAAATTTATCCGGCTCTTCATCTCCGAACTGATGTATCAATCTTGAAGTATCAACAGAAGATATGTCGATGCGAGGTGGAGTACCTGTCTTCATTCTGGCAGTCCGGACTCCCATCTCTACAAGCTGCGATGTCAGACCATGAGACGAAAGTTCTCCTATCCTTCCTCCTTCAAACATATTGCGTCCTATGAAAAGTCTGCCGTCGAGAAAGGTTCCAGCAGTCAGGATAACTGTCTGAGATTTGAAAATTGCACCGGTAGTCGTACATACTCCCGAAATTTTTGAACCAGAGAAGAGAAAAGTGGTCACAGTATCCTGGTAAATATCTAATTTACAAGCACTTTCGAGCAATTTTCTCCAGTATAGGGAAAACTGTATTTTATCACACTGAGCACGAGGACTCCACATAGCAGGTCCCTTGGACCTGTTAAGCATCCTGAATTGAAGTGTAGAAGCATCAGTTATTATGCCTGAATAACCACCTAAAGCATCTATCTCTCTGATTATCTGACCTTTAGCAATACCACCAATTGCAGGATTACACGACATCTGTGCAAATTTGTTCATATCCATAGTAATCAGGAGCACAGAAGATCCCATACGTGAAGCAGCCATTGCCGCTTCACAGCCGGCATGACCGCCACCTACTACTATAACATCATAACAAAAAGCCATATCAGACAAGTTCCCTCAATGAAAGATAATAATTTTCCTTCCTTCTCATTTCAGTAATATCTTCTTCACAATGGTCATCATAACCTATAAGGTGAAGAAGACCATGGACGATGACCCTATTCAACTCCTCGTTGAAATCAGTTCCGTACTCTATAGAATTTTCCCTGACGCTATCGACGCTGATGAAAAGGTCACCTGAAAGCCTGTCACCTTCACAATAATCAAAAGTTATTATATCAGTGAAGTAATCATGCTGAAGATATTGCTGATTCACATCAAGGATATAATTGTCCGAACAGAATATTATTGAAATGTTACCGATACGTCTGATCTCACTTTCAGCTACAAGACGTAACCATCGGTTGTTTAAAGTCTTTGACCTGAAAACGAAGTCTGTATCTTCAAAATAATAAGAAATCATGGCATATAATTTTCTGCAAAGCTACAAAACTGTCTCTTATACACATCTGACGCTGCCGACGACTTAATAGGTGTAGTGCT
>CANBDX010000090.1 GCA_947367315.1 uncultured Bacteroidales bacterium
GTCTCGGTCTGAGGCACACGCTGCACGCGGTGTACTCCCGACTCATACTTCAGCACGCCATATACGCCGTCTCCTGACACCTTGCATACAATTTCCTTGAATCCACCGGCAGCACCTTCGGCCTGAGTCGTGATTTCCATTCTCCAGCCCTTGGTCTCGATGAACTTTGAATACATACGGAAAAGGTCACCGGCAAAGATGGCAGCTTCGTCACCGCCTGAACCTCCGCGGATCTCGAGAATAGCGTTCTTGCTGTCCTGAGGGTCAGCAGGGATAAGAAGAAGCTTTATTTTCTCCTCCCACTCAGGAAGAGTAGGCTCAATCTCGGCAATTTCATCCTTAGCCATCTCGCGCAGGTCTTCATCCTTCTCGGTAGCAAGGATTTCCTTAGCCATCTCATAGTTCTCTATGATCTTCTTGAATTCGTTTCCTGCCTCGATGATAGGAGTCAGTTCCTTGTATTCCTTGTTAAGCTGAACGAACTTCTTCATATCAGCAATAACTTCAGGATCAGCAAGCTGCGCCTGAAGTCCTTCATATTTCTCCTGAAGGCCCAAAACCTTCTCCAAAAGTGAATTATCTGCCATAAATATCGAATATAAGCGTGCAAAGATAATTAAAATTATTTTGACATCAAATGCTGGACCGCGGCTTGAGCACAGACACAGCCGAAGACAGCAGGAATGTAGGAAATCGTGCCGACCTGGGACTTCTTGTTGCGGTCTTCGCATGGGACTATCGACTCCTTGTCCGGGAGTTCCTCCGAGAAGACCACCTGAAAGCCTTTTTTAATGCCCATATGGCGCAGCCTCTTGCGGACTATGTAGGCCAGAGGGCAGTTGAATGACTTCGAGACGTCGGTCAGACGGACTTTTGTCGCATCGAATTTCGCGCCGGCTCCCATTGAAGAAACAAGAGGAATGCCATTATCCATACAGTATTTTATTAGATGGAGCTTCGGAGAAAGAGTATCTATTGCATCCACAAGAAAATCTATCTTGTAGTCTCCGAGTACGTCACCGGCCTTCTCCGCTTCGAGGTATTCCTTTATGACAATAAGGTCGAGTTGAGGATTGATGTCTTTCAGGCGATCTGCCAGGACATCGCACTTTGGCCTGCCGACTGTCGAATCGAGGGCCAGCAGCTGACGGTTCTTATTGGTCACCGACACGTCGTCACTGTCCAGGATGATAAGGTGCCCTATGCCAGCGCGCACAATCATCTCCGCAGCGTAGCCACCTACGCCGCCTACTCCTATCACCGCCACCGTCGAGTTCCGGAAATGGTCAAGCATCTCCTCCCCCACCAGCATGGCTGTCCTTTCCTGCCAATCGTATATCATTTCAATGGTATTAGATCCTCACGTCACTTCGTTCCTCAGGATGACATTATAAGCCTTTGGCTTTGCCCTCGTCCCAGATGGCATCCATCTCGGCAAGGGTCATGTCGGTAAGATTGCGGCCCTGACGGATGGTCTGCTCCTCAAGATATGTGAAACGGCGCTTGAACTTGGCGCAGGTGCGCTCCAGCGCTGTATCAGGATTGAGGCCATAAAGGCGGGCTGCATTCACGGTCGCAAAGAGAAAGTCTCCGAGCTCGTCCTCGGCACGGTCATATGCCGCAGCCTTCTCCTCTTCGGTCTGGGCTGCAGCCATGGCGTCAAGCTCAGCCTGATACTCGCCCATCTCCTCCTTCACCTTGTCCCATACCTGCTCCTTGCACTCCCAGTCAAATCCCACTCCACGGGCCTTGTCCTGCATGCGGTAAGCCTTCAGAAGCGGCGGAAGACCGTCTGGAACACCGGAAAGCACACGCTTGTTGCCATCCTTCTCCTTGGTCTTGAGCATCTCCCACTGCTTTATCACATCCTCCGCATCTCCGACCTCAGCCGAGGAGAATACATGAGGATGACGATATATCAGCTTGTCGCACAGGAAATTGATGACATCCACTATATCGAAATGCTGCTTCTCCTCACCGATCTTGGCATAAAACAACACATGAAGCAGCACATCTCCAAGTTCCTTCGAAAGTTCGCGTTCCTCACCTTTAAGAATGGCATCACTGAGTTCATACACCTCCTCCAAAGTCTGTGGGCGCAGCGATTCGTTGGTCTGTTTCCTGTCCCAAGGGCACTTGACCCTCAATTCATCCAGCACATCCAGAATCCTTCCGAATGCCTGCAGTTTTTCTTCTCTTGTATGCATAGTATCGTGTTTTTCAGCAAAGGATAGTTAGCAAGGGAAGCATTTCCCATATTATCTGCTTCCCGAGGCACTAAGCTTTGTCGGAAAGCATGCAAAATTAATAATAAAATCCTATCTTTGGCGAGCTAATCAAACCATTATGCGCAAAGAGATCAAGTTTGTTTCGGCTGATGAGGCCGTGAAGGTGGTCAAGTCAGGAGACCACATCCATTTGAGCAGCGTAGCAAGCGCTCCACAGATACTGATCCAGGCCCTCTGCAGAAGAGGTGATGCCGGAGAACTTCAGGATGTACGCATCCACCATCTCCATACAGAAGGCCCTGCACCATATGCCGATCCGAAATATGACGGGATCTTCTTCCATCAGGCATTCTTCGTCGGAGCCAATGTCCGCAAAGGAGTGCAGGCCGGATATGCAGACTACATTCCTGTATTCCTCAGCGAGACACAGAAGCTCTACCGTTGCGGCGCCCTCCGATGCGACGTTGCCATGATCCAGGTTTGTCCGCCGGACAAGCACGGATATGTATCGCTCGGAACATCGGTCGATGCTACGCTTGCAGCCATCGAATGCGCAAAGACTGTAATCGCAGTCGTAAACCCTAACGTTCCGCGCGCATGGGGCCAGGCCATGATTCCTATGGATATGATCGACATATTCGTGGAAGGCAACGAACCTCTCGAACCAGCTCACTTCAGCGAGCCGAACGATGTGGAAATCGCCATCGGAAAGCATTGTGCAGCTCTTATCGACGACGGAGCATGCCTCCAGATGGGTATCGGAGCCATCCCTAACGCAGTGCTCGCACAGCTCGGAAACCACAAGGACCTCGGAGTGCACACCGAGATGTTCGCAGACGGTGTCCTCGAACTCGTGGAAAAAGGCGTCATCAACGGATCCAACAAGGGCACCGACAAAGGCAAGCTCGTATCGACATTCCTCATGGGATCGCAGAAGGTCTATGACTTCATCGACGACAACCCTATGGTGGCCATGATGGACGTAGGCTACACCAACGACCCGTTCGTGATAGCAAGGAACCCTAAGATGACAGCCATCAACTCAGCAGTGCAGATCGACCTCACAGGCCAGGTGTGCGCAGACTCGATAGGAACAAGATTCTATTCAGGTGTAGGTGGCCAGGTGGACTTCATCTACGGAGCATCGCTCGCCCCTCAAGGAAAGGCCATCATCGCCATGCCATCTACAACCAACAAGGGCGGCAGCAAGATAGCACCGGTAATCATAGAGGGTGGCGGAGTAGTGACCACAAGGCCGCATGTACACTATGTAGTGACTGAATTCGGAGCCGTAGACCTCTACGGAAAGTCAATGCAGGAGCGTGCAAAACTGCTCATCAGCATCGCCCATCCTGACCATCAGGAAGCTCTGGACCGCGCAGCCTTCGAGCGCTTCGGCCCTCACTACATCGGCGTAAAGATATAGAACGCAGCAACCGGCTACTTCATCGCAGCCTTCTCCTTGTTGCGTTTAGTGAGTGCCCGCTGGAATTCGCGGGCATTTTTCTTATGCTCGCTGAAAGTGACGGCAAAACGGTGGGTCCCGTCAAAGTCCGGACTGGCGCAGAAAAATATATATCCATGCGTATCCGGCTCCAGGACAGCATCAAGACAGGCCTTAGGTGGCACATTGATCGGAGCCGGAGGAAGACCGGCATATTTATAGGTATTGTATGGGGAATCCACCTTGAGATGCTTCTTGAGGATGCGTCCAGGCTCGTAATTGAAGCAGAATGCCACGGTCGGATCAGCCTGCAGCTTCATGCCCTTGCGGTAGCGGTTCAGATAGACTCCGGCAATCTTAGGATATTCGAATGACTTCAATGTCTCCCCGCTGACGATAGATGCAAGGATGGATACCTGCATCGGACTGAGTTTCTGCGCCCTTGCCTTGGAGAGTCTCTCCTCGTTCCAGAAGACATCGTATTCCTTCTTCATCCTGTCGAAAATATCCTCAACTGAAGCGGTCCAGTACATCTGATATGTATCCGGCAGAAAAAGGGCAAAGACATTCTCCGGAGTGAATCCGTAGCGTGCGAGGAACTCCCCGTCATTCAAGGCGGCATCCACCGACGCCGAATCCACCATCATCTGTGCAGATATCTTCTGAGCCAGACGGCCCCTGGTCCTGATTGTCCCGGAGAGCGTAAGCTTCTGAGGAGTCTGCCATCCCATGTTCAGCATGCGCGCAACATATATGCTGGTGAATGACGGTTCTATGACATAGCGGCCTGGTTTAATCTTCGCAGCCACGTCCTCCTTCCTGAAGCACCTTTCCACACTGCGCGGACGCAATGTTCCCGCTCCCGAATTCAGCGAGTCCATCACCTGCGCAGCCGTCATGTCCGGATAGACATACAGCACATACCTGTCAGTAAAATTCGGTTTTCTGTTATCGCTGTACCACCTCCATGCAAAGAAACCTGCAACA
This sequence comes from uncultured Bacteroidales bacterium, assembly GCA_947367315.1. Lineage (GTDB taxonomy): Bacteria > Bacteroidota > Bacteroidia > Bacteroidales > UBA932 > Cryptobacteroides. The sequence goes on from CANBDX010000090.1 coordinate 4,660, forward strand.
GAGGCCGCTACCGCCATGACCGCCAGCACACAAAGAACTATCTTCCGTTTCAATGTCATTTCCTCAATCTGATTATATCACCCTCCTTTGGCACATAGGTCTTGTCGAAACCGTTTATCTTATAAATCTTGGACAGCTTTACAGCATATTTCTGTGAGATATCCCTCAAAGATTCTCCTTCTTCCATCACATGTTTGTCAAGTCCCTTGGCAGCCTGCTTCTTCTTTGCCTGCAGATAGACCACAGTGCCGGGAGCCAGCCTGTCCGTCTTCGACGCATCGTTAAACCTGAGTATCTCACCAAGGAAAAGCCTGTTCGACGCTGCTATGCTCTCATAAGTCTCGCCCTCCACAGCATATACAAAAGGGACGCCGTTCTGGGAATACATCTCACGGGAAAGGATGAAATGAAACTCTTCCCTCTGACTGTCCGACAGAGGCCTCACCTGCTCTATGACAGTCGGAGAGACAGGCAGCTGGGAAGCGGTAGCCGATTTCCTGCGGTCGAACTGATGCAGTTCATATTCTTCAATAAGTCTGATGAGTTTGGTCGGATATTCCGGATCAGTAGCATAACCGGCCTTCTTCAAGCCGAATGCCCATGCCTTATAATCAGTAACCGGATAGTCGAACAGAAATCTGTACCTGGCTCTGAAGCGGAGGAAGTCCGAATGGTCGCGATACGAATCCTCTGGCTTAGGATATTTTCTGAAGCACTCCCCCTTCTCATCATCGTCGAAATAGACCTTCTTGCCTTCCCAGTTGTTGTGGCACTTGATGCCAAAGTGGTTGTTGCTCTTCAACGCAAGCTCCGAACGGCCGTTTCCTGACTCAAGCAGGCCCTGCGCCAATGTGATGCTGGCCGGGATGCCGCTGCGGTACATTTCTTCCACAGCAAGGGACGAGTATTTTTCTATATATATCTCCTGCGGAGACTTGTCATCCTTAGGAGCATGAACTGCATATGCAGACATGCAGGCAAGGCAGAGAATCAATATCACAAATCTTTTCATAGCATGCGAAGATACGAAAAAAGGACGACATCACTGCCGTCCTTTATAAAATTCAAGTATGATATATTACTTGTTCTCGAGCTGGCTCTTAAGAGCTGCGAGTGCATCGATATCACCAAGGGTAGTCTTCTCGATATTAGAGTTGATCTTCTTGACTGCCTTCTTAGTGTTGTCTGCCTCAGCTGCTGCCTTCTGAGCTCTCTCCTCAACTGCTGCTGCATATGTCTTAGCGTGTGAGAGAGTAGCCTTCTTTGCGCTTCTCTTAAGCTCAGTAACCTTGAATGAGAGAGTCTCACCAGAAACCGGCATTGAACCGTCCTCCTTAGCAAGCTCACGGTTGAAGCAGAATGCGTCAACATCACCCTCGAGCTCAACAACTGCGCCCTTATCGTTTACAGAAACGATCTTAGCCTCAACTACAGTACCTACTGCGTACTTAGCCTCGATCTCATCCCATGGGTTAGGAAGGAGCTGCTTGTGGCCGAGAGAAAGCTTGTGGTTCTCCTCATCGAAGTCAAGGATAACTACCTCGATAGAATCACCGGCTGCTACGAGCTCAGACGGATGCTTGATCTTGTTCCAAGAGAGGTCGCTGATGTGTACGAGACCCTCGATACCCTCTTCAAGCTCAGCGAATACGCCGAAGTTTGTGATATTGCGTACAGTTGCAGTGTGCTGAGTTCCTACAGCATACTTCTCGCGGATGTTCTCCCAAGGGTTGGCAACGAGCTGCTTAAGACCGAGAGACATCTTCTTCTCCTCGCGGTCGAGAGTAAGGATCTGTGCCTCAACCTCGTCACCAGCCTTAAGGAA
>CANBDX010000091.1 GCA_947367315.1 uncultured Bacteroidales bacterium
TAGAGTCGCATAGAGGGCAGTAGTTGCTGTACTTATGCAACTTCCGATAATGCAAAATTATAAGAACTTATCGTATGACACCCGAACAGAAAGCTAGAAAAGTCATAGATAAATTGTTCAGCAATGCCGGTTGGCAGGTGCTGGACCGTGACCATTATGCACCTAATATATCAGCGGTGGCTCTGGAAGAAGGACTCCTTAATGGAAACCTTGAAGCAGACTATCTGCTTTTCCTTAATGGCAAGGCTGTAGGTGTACTTGAGGCAAAAAAAGAGTCTGTAGACGTGTATGCTGATTGGGTGAAAGCACAGGCGGAGAATTATGTAAAGAAAGTTCCTCCTACATACCAAACCATTGCTAAACCGCTTCCATTGATTTATCTTTCAAATGGAAAAACAGTTCTTTTCAAAAATGGTAATATTCCGGAATCGGAGTATGAAGAGATTAATCGCATTCACACTCCTAAAGAAGTTACCAGAATGTTAGGACTAGCAGACGAATATTCTGCTTTGCCTGCTCTCAGAAAACAAGGACTTCGTGATTGTCAGTATGAGGCTATAACAGAGTTGGAGAAAAGCTTTAGGAGCGGACAGAATAGGGCGTTGATGGTTCTGGCTACTGGTGCAGGAAAGACATATACAGCATGTCTTGCAGCATACCGATTCCTGTCATATACTCCTATGAGGAGAGTACTTTTCTTAGTGGATAGAAACAACCTAGGAAAGCAGGCAGAAGGCGAATTCGGAATGTTTCGACTGACGGAAAACGGTGATCCGTTTAATACTATTTTCTCGGTTAATCGTTTGCGTTCTGGAAAGATACCATCGGATTCTAATGTGGTTATTTCGACAATACAAAGACTTTTCTCATTGTTAAAGGGAGAGGATGTGACTGATTCGGATGATGATGAAAATTACAATGATGACGATACTAATGTCATTACCCTTCCGGAGAATCCCAACTTACCGCCAGATTTCTTTGATTTGATAATCATAGATGAATGTCACAGGTCTATTTATGGCTCTTGGCGACAAGTGCTTAACTACTTCAGTTCTGCTAAGATGATAGGATTGACAGCTACTCCGGCACCTGAGACACTCGCATTTTTCAATAACAACAGAATAGTAAACTATACTCTTGAAAAATCCATTGCAGATGGAGTCAATGTCGATTACCGAGTATTCAGAATTAAGACACAGGCGACTGAAGATGGTGGTGCCATCCTTGAGGGTGAAAGGATCAAGAGGGTTACAAGATATAACGGAGAAGTCAAGAATGTAAAGACAGACGAGGCAAAGACATATACCAGTACAGAGCTGAATCGAAGCATAGTCAATCCGGCTCAGATAAAGCTGATTCTTGAGACATATAGGGATGCGGTTTATACTCAGATGTTCAATGATCCTCCGCGAGAACCGAATATGGATTATCTGCCGAAGACACTCATCTTTGCTTTGAATGATAACCATGCATCTAATATTGTTAAAATAGCAAAGGAAGTATTCGGTAAAGAAAATGATGAACAGTTCGTGCAGAAGATCACTTACTCAGCAGGTGATAGTAACGAACTCATCCGTCGTTTCAGAAATGATAAAGAGTTCAGGATTGCAGTCACAGTAACACTGGTTGCCACTGGAACAGACGTTAAGCCTCTTGAGGTTGTGATGTTTATGCGTGATGTGGAGTCCGAGTCTCTTTATGTCCAGATGAAGGGTCGTGGTGTACGAACTATTGGAGATGAACAGTTAAGGAATGTGACTCCAAATGCATACAGCAAAGACCTGTTCTATCTGGTAGATGCTGTTGGCGTTACAGAACATGAAATGAAGGTGACTCGTCCAGGAACTGAACCGCAGCCTCACATGATATCTCTCAAGGAGCTTCTTGAGAAGATCACTCATGGCAATGTGGACGATGACTACCTAAGAACCCTTGCTGGTAGACTGTCACGCATCTACAACAAGTGCAACGAGAAACAGAGGGTGTATTTTGAGGAGCTCGCACTGGCTGACATGAAAACCATTGCAGTCAACATCTACGATGCTCTTGAAAACGGCAAGCTTCCAGAATACAAGGATATCAATGATCCAAACAACGAAAGGAAGGGACTTGTGGCTGCTCTTGCTAACCATCCTCAGGCCAGAGAATACATACTCATACTGAATGCTGGTTTCATTGAAATCCTGCAGCCCGGAGAGGATACTCTTATCTTCAGCGGATTCTCACAGGAGGAGGCAAGCGATACGACAAAGGCATTCGAGACATATGTCAATGAGCATAAAGATGAGATTGAAGCCCTGAGAATAATCTACAACAATCAGGGGGAGCCGATAACATACGTGATGCTCAAGGATCTTGAGAACAAACTCAAGTATGCAAACAATAAGTTCTCTCCTGCCCTACTGTGGAACACATACGCCATAGTAAGCCCTGACCTTGTAACGAAGTTCAGTTCCAAGGAAGAAAAGGAGGCGCTGACAAACATCATTCAGCTCGTAAGGTTTGCATTCAAGCAGATACCTACCCTTGACAGCCTTTACCCTACCGCAAACAGTTACTTCAACCTCTGGTGCGGACAGACATGGCGTAACATCAATGACACACAGAAAGAGATCTTCAAACAGATAATCAACTATATCGTATCTAACGGCACTTGTACAATAAAGGACATCAGAGAATGGGACAGGACCTGTGCAGCACAGCTCATACAGGCATTCGGAGGCAATCCAGAAGCGGTAAATGAATCCCTGGCCTCACTCTCTCAGTTCCTGATATATAGAAAAACAGCATAATGGCAGACATTCACGTTATAAATTCAATTCGACTCAACAATCAAGGTCTATGTGTCTTAGACGAAGACCATGAGTGGGTGGAATTGCACAAGCAACAAGGAGATTTAGATGGGGCGTGTGCTGTGTATTCACTTGTAATGGCGATGCTGTGCAAAGGCTTACTTACAGATGATGACACGCGAGTATATAATCGCCCTGATCGAAGATCTGACAAGGGCAAGTTTCTCTATCATTTTTTTAACGAAAGAGGAATGGTAAGAGACGGCTATTCGTATGTTACCTTGGCAAAGGAAATAAATGAGTCGTCTTTTGGTATCACTGCCACACGAAAATGTCCCAAGACAAACAAGAAGAAAATAGAATTGATTTCGGAATACTTGTACAATGATACACCTGTTATAATATCTGTCGTGTTCAGGGAAGGGGCACATGCTATCCTAGCTGTTGGAGTGGAAAGTGATGACAATAAGAAAATCACTAAACTTCTTTGTCTTGATCCAGCTTGTCGCTCACCAAAATATGCTCAGTGGAATTGTTTTGTCGACGTATCCAAGCAAACAAAATCAGACTATCCATTCTACTGTGTTAATGAAAATTCAAAAGACAAAGTTGACTTAGATGATATGCTGGTAATTGACTAGCGAAATATTTACATCTATAATTGTATACTATATGGCAAAACAAATATCTAACGAGCAGACACTCACCAAAAAGGTCTGGACACTCGCAACAACCCTTGCAGGACAGGGCATCGGATTCACAGACTATATAACACAGCTCACCTATCTTCTTTTTCTGAAGATGGATGATGAGAACGTGAAGCTCTTCGGAGACGACTCTGCAATTCCTGAAGGATGCAGATGGAGCGACCTCATCGACCTTGACGGCCTGGATCTTATCGAACAGTACGAGAAGACACTCAAGGAGCTCAGCGAGCAGTCAAACCTTATCGGAACAATATATACCAAAGCCCAGAATAAGATCGACAAGCCGGTCTATCTGAAGAAGGTCATCACTATGATCAATGAAGAACAATGGCTTGTAATGGACGGAGACGTCAAAGGTGCCATCTATGAAAGCATCCTTGAAAAGAACGGACAGGACAAGAAGAGTGGAGCTGGACAGTACTTCACCCCTCGTTCGCTAATCTCTACAATGGTAGATGTAACCCGTCCTCAGATCGGCGAAACTGTCTGCGACCCGGCATGTGGTACAGGAGGATTTCTTCTTGCAGCTTATGACTATATGAAAGTGCAGTCATCAGACAAGGAGAAGAGCGAGTTCCTTAGAGAACAAGCCCTTCATGGCTATGACAACACTGCGCTTGTCGTGACTCTTGCTTCCATGAACCTGTACCTTCACGGAATCGGCACCAGCCGCAGCCCTATTCTCTGCCAGGACTCGCTTGAGAAGAGCCCATCTGTTCTTGTTGACGTAATTCTCGCCAACCCTCCATTCGGCACCCGTCCGTCTGGCTCTGTTGAGATCAATCGAGATGATTTCTATGTAGAGACAAAGAACAACCAGCTCAACTTCCTCCAGCATATGATGGTTATGCTCAAGAATGGGGGCCGTGCTGCTGTCGTTCTTCCAGACAACGTCCTCTTTGAAGGTGGAGCCGGTGAAGTCATCAGAAAAAAACTCCTTACCGAATTCAACCTGCACACCATTCTTCGATTGCCTACAGGTATCTTCTATGCTCAGGGAGTCAAGGCCAATGTGCTTTTCTTCAGCAAGGGAACAGCAACCAAGGACATCTGGTTCTACGATTATAGAACAGGCATCAAACATACACTTGCAACCAATCCGATGCAGCGACATCACCTTGATGACTTTGTAGAGTGCTATAAAGCAGACAACCTCTCATCGAGAAAAGAAACTTATAACGCAGAGACTAATCCTAATGGACGTTGGCGCAAATATAGTTGCGACGAGATCCTCAAGCGCGATAAGACCAGCCTCGATATCACATGGATAAAGCAGTCAGATGATGACAATGATTACACATTGGCAGAACTTATGTCAATGATCCAGGAGAAGAGCGACAACATATCTAAGGCAGTAGCAGAATTACAGAAACTAATGGCAAACATCGAGGAGTAATGGATACAAAGAAACTTCGTCAAAAAATACTCGACCTCGCGATCAGAGGAAAGCTCGTTCCACAGGATCCAAACGACGAGCCAGCATCCGTATTGCTCGAACGCATCCGTGCTGAGAAAGAACAGCTCATCAAGGAGGGAAAAATTAAGCGAACAAAGAAGCCCGCAGCTTCGGATACATCCCATTATGAGAATGTGCCGTTTGAAGTGCCGGAGAATTGGTGCTGGGCGCATCTTTCTGACGTTTGTAATGTGGCAAGGGGTGGTTCCCCCAGACCTATTAAAGAATATCTAACTGACGATAAAAATGGAATCAATTGGATTAAAATCGGAGATGCGGATAAAGACGGTAAATATATCAACTCAACAAAAGAAAAGATATCACCTTCAGGGATAAGTAAATCTCGTATGGTACATAAAGGTGATTTTCTCCTAACCAATTCGATGAGTTTTGGTAGACCATACATCTTAAATATAGATGGATGCATCCATGACGGATGGTTGGTTATTTCGCCTATACCTAAAACATATGATCCGGAATTTCTATATTATTTACTCTCTTCTGGTTTTGCATATTCGCAATTTACTGAAGCTGCAAGTGGAGGAGTTGTCTCCAATCTCAATTCCGATAAGGTGGGTAATAGTCTATTCCCATTACCACCTCAGAGCGAACAAAAAAGAATTGTATCCGAATTAGAGAAATTGTTTGAGGCAATTCGATTGATTGATAACAATAAACTATTGATTCGACATAATATAGAGCAGATTAAGAGTAAAATTTTAGAATTGGCGATTTCTGGAAAGTTGGCTCATCAGAATACATCAGATGAAACTGCAATAGAACTTTTGAAGAAGATAAACCCATCATATATTTCTTGTGATAACCGCCATTATGCGAATGTGCCGTTTGATCTCCCTAAAACATGGCAATTGACAAAGCTTAAGGATCTATGTGTTTTCCTTTCGCGCGGTAAGTCTCCCAAGTATTCCGAAACAGATAAAACATATCCTGTGTTTGCTCAAAAGTGTAATCTAAAGGATGGTGGTATATCATTAGAGCAAGCTCGCTTCCTGGATCCTACGACAGTTTCAAAATGGAAAGATGTATACAAACTTCAGGATGGTGATATACTCATAAATTCAACAGGCACAGGCACTGTTTGTCGTACAAGGCTATTTAAAACGCGGTATTTGAATAACTATCCTTTTGTTGTCCCTGACTCTCATGTGTCGGTAATAAGGCTACACAAGTTAATATCGCCAGAATATGCTTACATTGTTCTTTCTTCTAACGTCTCCCAGTCTTATATGATGGATAATTTAGCAGGTAGCACAAATCAAAAAGAATTATATATAAGCGTTTTGGAGAATCTTATATTTCCTGTGCCCCCAATAGAGGAACAAAGGCGTATTGTATACATCGTTAAGAAAATATCAGAATATATTGATAAAATAGCGGGTGCTGTGTAAGATAGCCGCTCTTTTAGCAAGTGTAGGGTTTCTGCGAGTGATTGCCGTTGGT
>CANBDX010000092.1 GCA_947367315.1 uncultured Bacteroidales bacterium
CTGGGGAAGGAGTCTAAATCTCGTATGAACCCATGATGCAGATGTTTATCCGGAGAAAGGTGCAAAACAACCGGGATTTTCCGTTGAGCCCTTTCTTTAAAATGAAACAGGCCAGCTTTGTGAGCCGGCCTGTTTCATTTTGATTCGTACGCGATTACTCACCTGGTACGATTGCACCCATTGGGCAAGTGTCTGCACAAGTACCGCAGTCGATACAAGTGTCAGGATCGATCTTGTAGATGTCACCCTCAGAGATTGCTCCTACCGGGCATTCTGGCAAGCATGAACCGCATGCTGCGCAGCCGTCTGTAATTTTGTAAGCCATTTTCTTATGTTTTAAGTGTTAGTATTGGTCATGCAAATACAAGACAAATTTAGTCATTATTTTTTATATTCAAAGCATCATATAGACTGATTTGTAGTATCTTTGTTGCTATATGTATCATTTTGGGAGAGGCTTCGCGCCCCGACCGTCAAACTTACAGGCATGAGATATATAATGACCATAATATTGGCAGCCGCCATGGCAGCGGGAATGCTGCAGGCCCAGGTGAAGGTCGGCAGTTCGCTGGAGCTGGACAAGACCGTGCATAATTTCGGGGACATCCTGATGGAGAAAGGTCCTGTGTCATGCACATTTACAGTAAATAACATCGGGCAGAAGCCTGCCGTAATCTACAATGTGGTGAGCACATGCGGATGCACGGACGTAAGCTGGACCCGAGAGCCTATAATGCCGGGAAAGAGCGGCAGTATATCGGCCACATATTCTAACGACGAAGGGGCATATCCTTTCGACAAGACCCTGACTGTATATTTTTCAGATGTGAAGAAGCCCGTGACATTGAAGCTCCGAGGAGTCTCACTTGCAAAGAAACAACCTCTTACAGAGCTTTATCCGGTCCAGCATGGCCCTTTGGGGCTCAAGAGCGCTGAAATAAAATGCGGAAACCTTGAACAGGGAGGAATCAAGAGCGAGTCGGTGACTGTGGCCAACATATCAGACAGACCGGTAAAGGTGGACTTCAGGAATGTGGATAAGCATCTTAAGATTTCGGTGGCACCGAATCCCATACCGGCGAATTCCACCTCCGAAATGTCATTTTCAGTGACGGCAGACAGGAGCCTGTGGGGAAAAAACTTCTACCACGCCTCCCCTGTCGTGGACGGAAAGGTCTTCAATGACGGCATCAGCATATGGGCCTTCACAAAGGAGAATTTCAGCAGCCTCACCGACAAGGAAAGAAGAGAGGGTCCCCGTCCTCACTTCGAAGAAAGCACCTATTCCTTCGGCAAAGTAAAGAAGGGTGCCAGGATACAGGCGGAGTTCTCTTTCAGAAATGACGGCAGGAAGCCGTTCAGCGTCTACAGCGTGAATGCGGACGCGAAAGACTGGTCACACAGCGACATCCCTGTCGCCGCACCGGAAGAGACAGTAAGATTCACAGTCACTCTCGACACCAAGGATCTGCCTAAGGGAGAGCACCTTACGATTGTGACCCTTACGACAAATTCACCTCTCAGACCGATAGTAAACCTCTTTATCGCCGGATGGATAGAATAATGATTATTGCTTGAGAAATGCATCTGTTTATAGACATATTAAGGAATTCCGTGCTCATCACCGGTCTGGTGGTGGTAATGATGATGATGATAGAGTCCCTCAATATAGAATCAAGGGGGATGGTATTCAAGGGTCTGCGCAGGACTAAGTTCGGTCAGGTGGTTGTGGCTGCGCTTCTGGGGTCTGTACCCGGATGCATGGGAGGATTTGCCACTGTTTCGCTATACACCCACAGGATGTTCAGTTTCGGGGCCCTTGTAGCCATGATGATAGCTTCTTCAGGAGATGAGGCGTTCGTGATGCTGGCGATGATTCCGGAGCAGGCATTGATACTTTTCGCAATCCTGTTCGTGCTGGCGGTCTTTGTCGGAGTCGTTACCGACAGGATCCATGACAGGCTGCACGCAAGGCATTGCACCAAGGAAAGCCATGAGGAGTGCGGAGCCGAGACCGGATGCGACGAAGGCTATGTGGTGCATGAAATGAATGATGAGCATCCGCATCACGGCCACGAAGGGAAGGAACACTCAAAGAGGGATTTCGGATGGAAGAGGATTGTGATGTTCGTCGGGCTGGCCGTGTTCATCGCAGCCCTGGCATCGGGGCAGCTTGGACATGACCATGGGGCCCATGAAGGATGTCAGCACTCTGACCATGTGCACGAGGGACACCAGCATGAGGGATGCGGGCATGAGGGATGCGGGCACGAAGCAGAGGAGACATTCCATGTGGACCTTCTGAGCGAAGACTGGATGAACGTGCTTTTTGCAGGGCTGAGCATACTGATGCTGCTTGTGCTGATTTTCGGATCAGACCACTTTGTGGAAGACCATCTATGGAACCATATAGTGAAAAAGCACCTTCCGGTCATTTTCGCATGGACGTTCGGAGTGCTCTTGGTGCTGGGAATCGTTCTTCAATATGTGGATATCACCAGCTGGATCAGCGACAATACCGTGCTGATGATATTGCTGGCTACACTTATCGGCATCATTCCGGAATCCGGTCCTCACATGATATTCGTGACACTGTTTGCTGCGGGTGTGGTTCCGTTCCCGGTACTTCTGGCAAGCAGCATATCCCAGGACGGTCACTCTTCAATCCCTCTTCTGGCGGAAAGCCGCAGGAGTTTCCTATGGGCTAAGCTGATCAATTGCGCCGTAGCCGTGGCTGCCGGACTCCTGGCCATGCTATTTGTCTGACCCGTTCAGAAAAGCCATTGCTTCAGAGACGACATACGTACTGCCTCCGACATAGATTGCGGGGGCTTTTTTATTGGAGGCCAGCTCCATAGCGAGCGACACCGCCCTGGTCACATCCGGCTCGCAATATACATCAGAAGCCTCATTGTGCAATGCCAGATATCTGTCACGGGCTTCTTCTGCCGGGAGTGCACGCTTGCCCTGGGCCTGGGTAAACACCACAGCAACATCCTTAGGCATAAGGCTGAGGACTGCATCCACATCCTTGTCTGCCACCGAGCCATAAACCATGATTATGTCGGATACTTCGCCGGACTCCTTCATCCGGGCAAGCTGTCCGAAGTTGTGCCGGAGCCCGTGGGCATTATGGCCGATGTCGGCTATCGTGAGAGGGCTTTCAGAAAGAATTTCCCAACGGCCCCTGAAACCGGTGTTCCTGGCAGCATGGATGATGGCGTCACAAATATCCCTGGACGAAAGCGACGCAACTGCCTCGGTCTCCTGAAGGACCTGGATGGCAGAGAGCACGGTACGCAGGTTCCTGCGCTGATATGAGCCCTGGAGGTCCATTGCCGCAAGCAGTTCCTCACGATGCTCCCACATAGGCGGCTCCGTCTTGTCTGCAAAGGTCAGAAGAGACATGATGGCCGGACGGTTGCCCATGAACTGAGGCTCCGGGAGATTGGTATAGAGCACTTTACGCTCAAAGACAGGATCAATTTCAGGATCACTCTCCCCCACCACTACAGGCACCTTAGGCTTGATGATTCCGGCTTTTTCGAAGGCTATTTCCGGAAGGGTATCTCCCAGGAGGTCGCAATGGTCGAGGCCTATGTTGGTGATTATGCTCAGGACGGGATTAACGATGTTGGTGCTGTCCAGGCGTCCTCCGAGACCGGTTTCCAATACCACCACATCGACATTTTCGTCAGCGAACCACTGCAGCGCCATGATTGTTGTGATTTCAAAGAATGAAAGGTCCAGATGGTCGAATGTCTCGCGCCACTGCTCCATGAACTTCCATACATACTCCTTCGACACCAGCCTGTAGGTCGTCATTGCAATCGCATCGCCTTCACACGTCATTGCGAGGGCATCGCCCGTGGCAATCTCCACCACCCTCATCCTTTCCCTGAAATCCAGAATATGCGGAGATGTGTACAATCCGACCCTCTGCCCGCAGGAAGCCAGAACCGAAGCCAGCATATTCGAGACAGAGCCCTTGCCGTTGGTGCCGGCAACATGTATAATGTCGTAATTCCTATGCGGATGCCCCATCAGCTGGTCCGCAAATTCCATGTTTGCTATGCCTGGCTTATATGCTCCCGCACCGGTTTTCTGAAAAGAAGGGAACCTCACGAAAAGCTTCCCGAGCATTTCCTCATATGCCGCTTCTGAAAAAATCATATCCATATCGCTTGTTGTGACCGCAAAATTACTTATTTTTACGGATTATATTCACTATAGCAATCGAATATGACCGAAAAAGAATCTGCTTTATATTCCCACTACATCATCGACGGAGTGCGCCTTGACATGACTCCGGCCGAACTTCTGGCCGAATGCATGGATTATGACGACTTCATCTCCGGCGCAGGATTCGGAGACATCGTGGACGAATCCATTGAGCCTCCTTTGTCTTCTTTCGCATATGATGAAGCGAAAGAGCAGGAATATCTTGCAAAGACTATGGCTGCAGCCAATGGGGAAAGGCCTTTCAGGATGCTTTATCCGGAGCATTTTACACGCCTGCAGATAGCCAAGGCGCTGCTGGTGAGACTCTGGAGTGAAGGCCATTTCAAGCTGGGAGACCTGAAGATATGGGCCCAGTGGGACTGGAACACAAGGCATCTGGGCAACATGTCGGCCTTCTACAGAAGTGCTGAATCCGCAGGAGAATACATGTACGGACTGGGGGTAAAGCTGGAAGACTATCTGTTCATAGAAGGCGACGAAGGCAGTAACGTGAAGTTCTACGCGTGGCTGGATGAAGAACATGACAGGTCACTGTCTGAGGCGCAGGAAGAGAGACCGGATTCATTGTTCAAGTCCTCGCCTTACGAAAGCAGCCATCCTTGGATCAGCGAAGAGCGCAGATGCTCCCCGACAGTGCTTGACGACAAAGACAGCTGGCTCATCTACATACCTTTCGACACATGCGGGTTCAGGCTCGGGGCATCGCTTCTGACAGAGGTGGAAGGCTACAACGGAGGCAAGGCACCGGAAACGTCGGATCCGGACTATTTCATTGACTGCTATGAAGTCATACGAGAGCTCGTAGAGGACGGCATTGTGATGTCAGGAGTCACTGTCGCTGATGGAGGACTGCTGACTGCGGCAAACAGGATGTGCGGGGAACACGGCATTGACCTGGACATAAAGGGCATCATGTCATCATATCAGGAAGACTCCCGTGCAAGGGTACTTTTCGGAGAGGTTCCGGGAGTGCTGGTCCAGGTGAGCGACGAAAATTATGACTATGTGGACTCACAGTTCCTGCTTCAGGACGTAGCCTATTATCCAGTAGGGCGCATATCCGGGGAACATAAAGGTGCACGCGTCGTAAAAAGCTCTAAATCAGGCATCGCGGAAATCCTTGCATCACTGATAGGTCAAGCATCCGAAGGAGAGGATTAAGAAACGTATTTTATATAATAAAATGCCGGATTTTTAGAGAATTTTGATTAAATTCGCGGCGGATTTTTCCAATCCGGGCGGCCGCACATGGCACAGCCCGAGATTAGTTGATTATTATTCATTAATTATCAAATACTTACAATTTCTATGGAATCTAACAAGAAAAGAGTCTATTGCTTCGGTGGCAAGACCGCTGAGGGTAATGGAACTATGCGTGAGCTTCTCGGTGGAAAGGGTGCAAACCTCGCTGAGATGTGTACGCTCAACATCCCTGTTCCTGCAGGATTCACAATCACAACAGAGTGCTGCACCGAGTACTATGAGCTCGGCGGCGGATACAACGACGCACTCAAGGCTGAGGTAGCTGAGGCTCTCAAGAAGACTGAGGCTATCATGGGTATGAAGTTCGGTGACAAGGAGAACCCTCTCCTCGTATCATGCCGTTCAGGTGCCCGCAGCTCTATGCCTGGTATGATGGATACTATCCTCAACATCGGTCTCTGCTCTGAGACTATCCCTGGCATGATCGAAAAGACACAGAACCCACGTTTCGTATATGACGCTTACCGTCGTCTCATCATGATGTACTCTGACGTCGTGATGGAGAAGGCTGAGGGTATCGAGCCGGCTGACGGCCAGGGTATCCGCCAGCAGCTCGACAGAATGATGGAAGAGGTGAAGGTAGCAAAGGGCTATGCTTCTGACACAGACATCACTGCTGAGGAGCTCAAGGACCTTTGCGAGCGCTTCAAGGTTCGCGTAAAGGAAGTTCTCGGAACCGAGTTCCCTGATTCAGCAGAGGCTCAGCTTTGGGGCTCTATCGGCGGAGTGTTCAAGTCATGGAACGGAAAGCGCGCTATCGCATACCGCCGCATCGAGGGTATTCCAGACGAGTGGGGTACAGCTGTAAACGTACAGTCAATGGTGTTCGGTAACATGGGTGACAACTCTGCAACAGGTGTTGCATTCTCACGTAACCCTGCCAACGGTGACAACAAGTTCTA
>CANBDX010000093.1 GCA_947367315.1 uncultured Bacteroidales bacterium
TATCCATGGGCTCAGTCGTGCCTGGAAGCGAAGGATTTGTGCTACTTCAATTTCGAGCATGAGGAATCTGCTGCCCAGCCTAACTGGTCGCTTGCGCGCAAGGATCCTTGGTTTGAGGTACAGTCTTATGAGTGGGAATACGAGGAAGGCAGCATCGGAAGATTGCTTCAGGTGGATGAGTGGCGTGAGAGTCAGGCTTTCCAGGCCTTTTCTGCATGGGAGTCGATGAAGCTTCAGACCCTGGCTGGAGTATGCGGATTCTCATGGTGCTCTCTGGAGTCTGGAGCCAATATGTTCACATATCAGAAGCCTCTGGTGGACTGCTATTATGTGCCTAAGCTTGCTTTCCATGCTAACAGGATGGTCTTTAACAGAATCTGGGCTGCGAGTGATGATGTTGATACTGTTTATGGCCCGTCTGATGAAATCCGTCCGGTTGTCTTCAACCTTGGCGATGCCTGTCTTGCAACCCTTGTTGTGGAGCTTCAAAATTCAAAGGGAAAGGTTGTGGAACGCAGGACTTTCAAGAATGTGAATGTCGATGCAGGACGCAGTGTTACACGTCTGGAACCATTCAGGTTCAGGACAAAGAAAGACGGATGCTACTTTATCGTCTATAAGTTGTCTTACTGACGTATTGTGGATATTATATAAACTCAGTTTGATATGAATCTGCTTATAGTCTTATTACAGACGGTCAATATACTTTGGTTCGGACATAGTTATGGGGTGGACAGTACTGAACTTCTGCCTCAGATGGCATCTGAAGCGGGTGTCGGAAATCTGTATGTCGGACGTTTTGTCAAAGGAAACTGCTCTCTGGAAGAACATTATGATTTTTACCTGTCGGATAAAGCCGGCAGGTACTCGGAATGCGTCCCTGGAGAAACGGAATTCAAAAAGGTCCCCAAAAGCGTGCGTGAGGCGGTGGAAGGTGTGAAATGGGATTATGTGATATTCCAGAACAGCCTCGAAAACGAGGGGCGTTATGAGACTGCCCGTCCATATCTGGACAGCCTTGTGTCGTTTGTACTTAAGACTCAGAAGGAAAGGTACGGCTCAGAACCGGCTGTCGGGTGGAATATGTTCTGGCCTATTTCCAGACTCCGTGAGGACGGAAGCAATAATCTCTGTACCTACAGGTTGAGCTTCTATGGAAACAGTTCTGACCAGATGTGGGCAGCATACATGCAGGCGACAAAGAAACTGGTAGAGGAGACAGGGGTCGATCTGATAATTCCTACCGGCACTGCTGTGATGAATGCACGTGCTACGAGTCTTAATGATGCGGATGCCAGAGACTTTACGCGTGACGGATACCATCTGTCATATGATAGAGGACGTTATATCGCTGCTTGCGCTGTATTTGAAACACTTGTCGCACCTGTTGCAGGGAAATCAGTATTGGGCAATCCTTATAGGCCTAAAATAAATGACCGGCCTGAAATGACCGGTCATGAGGCATTGGTTTTTCAGAGATGTGCAGTGGCTGCCGTTGAAAAACCATATGAAGTGGAGTCCGTTTCTGAAAAATAGTTCCCTGTCGGAATACTAGAACTCTTCGCGGATATTGTAATGGTTGCGTTCTGAGCTGTTGCGTGAAACCATCTCGCAGATGAAGCCCGAAAGGAAAAGCTGGAATCCCAGAAGTACCGCCACAAGTGCGAGGTAGAAAAGCGGCTGGTCTGTGACTGGCCTGAAATCCAGCCCATGACTCTGCTGGATGAGTTTTTCAGCAATGACCCATATGGTCATTATGCCTCCTGCCAGAAACATCAGGATGCCTGTGAAGCCGAAGAAATGCATAGGCTTCTTCCCGAATGTGCTCAGGAACCACAATGAAATCAGGTCGAGGAAGCCGTTCACGAAACGCTCCAGACCGAATTTGCTGACACCGTATTTGCGTTTCTGGTGCTGAACGGGCTTCTCTGTGATGCGTCCGAAGCCGGCATTCTTTGCCAGATACGGGATGTAGCGGTGCATCTCTCCGTAGACCTCGATATTCTTCACGACTTCGTTCCTGTAGGCCTTGAGACCGCAGTTCATGTCGTGAAGACGTATGCCGGTGATCTTGCGGGCTGTCCAGTTGTATAGCTTTGAAGGCAGATTCTTGGTAAGCTTGTTGTCGAACCTCTTCTTCTTCCATCCGGAAACGATGTCGTAGCCTTCTTCAGTAACCATCCTGTACATTTCCGGAATCTCTTCGGGCGAATCCTGAAGGTCTGCGTCCATTGTCACCACCACTCGTCCATTAGCTGCTGCAAAGCCGTGGTATAGGGCAGCTGACTTGCCGTAGTTCCTGCGGAAGGATATGCCTCTGATGCAGGAATTCTTTTCTGCCAGTTCCCGGACTGTCTTCCATGAGGAGTCCGTACTGCCGTCATCGACCATGATGACTTCGTAGCTGTATCCTTCGCGGGTCATTACGGTCTCGATCCATCTGACAAGTTCCGGAAGGGATTCCTCCTCGTTGAAGAGGGAAATTACTATAGAAAGGTCTTTTGTATATTCCATGGCTTTGCTTTTGTTTGGATTCTATTACTGCTCGTCCGGTCTATAACCTGCAAACGGATCTTTTGACGGAATGTTGCGCGAAAGTATGAATGACAGCAATGTTCCGAAGATGAAGCAATAGATAAGATTGTACCAGAACATCATCTGAGGGAGATTCTGCATTGTGTCCTCCATGACTGACATGGTGTTTGCATCTAATGAAGATGCCATCATCTGCATGACCTGCTCCATCTGTGCCTGATAGAATTCAGCCGATATATAGGCGATGTTGGCGAAGTTTGCTGCAGCGAATATCAGTGCTGAAAGCAGGCTGGCCAAAACTCCGAGCCTGAAAGTTGCCGAGTTGTCAGCAGCCTCGTTTTCAGATGAGAACTTTTTCATGAAGAACATCATAAGCCAGATGCATCCTCCGAACTTCGCTCCCCAGAGCACGAATCCTGCGAGGGTGCCGAAGAATCCGCTCAGCTGTGCTGTACCGAGGAACTGGCTGATGAACATATATGCTGTTGATACCGCTCCTAGGACGAGCCCGGCCTTTGCTGCGGTGTCCCACATGTTTCGTCTTAAGGGATTATGTTCCATATTTTGTTCTATATTAATACGATTAGTTGCGCAAAGATAGAAAAAAATTCATACCTTTGCATGCTTATTCCGGCATTGTGGCTGAAATGACGCTTTAGATAAATATTAAAGTAAATATATATAAAGGTATCGCTATGATAAATATTACATTTCCTGACGGCAGCGTGAGACAGTACGAGAGTGGTGTCTCGGCTTTTGATATTGCAAATAGCATTAGTCCAAGATTAGCAGCGGATGTTTTGGCTGCAACAGTTGTGACGGCTGCTGACACGACAGGAAAAGGTGTGGTATATGATGTAACACGTCCTATAACTGAGGATGCTGCTATCCGTCTTCACAAGTGGGAGGATGCCGAGGCAAAGCATGTGTTCTGGCATTCTTCATCTCACCTTCTCGCTGCTGCTCTCGAAGCTCTTTATCCAGGAGTGAAGTTCGGTATCGGTCCTGCAATCGAAACAGGATTCTACTATGATGTGGATTTCGGTGACAAGACTCTCGTAGAGGCTGACCTCAAGGCAATCGAGGACAAGATGATCGAGCTTGCGCGCCAGAAGAACCCATTCGTAAGGACTGAGGTTTCAAAGGCAGATGCGCTCAAGACATTCACTGAGAAGGGAGACGAGTACAAGTGCGAACTTATCAGCGAGCTTGAGGACGGTACCATTACATTCTATACAAACGGCGACTTTACAGACCTCTGCCGCGGACCTCACCTCAAGGACACATCTGTAGTCAAGGCTGTGAAGCTTACAGCTATCGCAGGTGCGTACTGGAGGGGTGACCAGGAGCGTCAGATGCTTACCCGTGTATATGGCGTGACATTCCCTAAGAAGTCTCTTCTTGACGAGTATCTTCAGATGATGGAGGAGGCCAAGAAGCGTGACCATAGAAAGATCGGAAAGGAGATGGAGCTCTTTACATTCTCTCAGAGAGTGGGTCAGGGCCTTCCTTTGTGGCTCCCTAAGGGTGCTGCTCTCCGCGAAAGACTCGAGAACTTCCTCAAGAAGCTCCAGAAGTCATACGGCTATCTTCCGGTAGTCACCCCGCACATCGGAAACAAGGACCTTTATGTGACTTCAGGTCACTATGCTAAATATGGAAAGGACTCATTCCAACCAATCCACACACCTCAGGAAGGCGAGGAATATCTCCTCAAGCCTATGAACTGTCCTCACCACTGTGAAATCTACAGGGCTAAGCCTCGTTCGTACAAGGATCTTCCACTAAGACTTGCTGAGTTCGGTACTGTATATCGTTACGAACAGAGCGGTGAGCTTCACGGACTTACACGCGTACGTAGCTTCACTCAGGACGATGCCCACCTTTTCGTTCGCCCGGACCAGATCAAGGAGGAGTTCTGCAAGGTTATCGACATCATCCTTTATGTATTCAAGACGCTTGATTTCAAGGAGTATATCGCTCAGGTATCGCTCCGCGATCCTGATAATAAGTCAAAATATATCGGATCGGACGAGAATTGGGCTAAGGCTGAGGCTGCCATAATCGAGGCTGCGCAGGAGAAAGGTCTTAATACCGTAGTCGAATATGGTGAGGCTGCATTCTATGGCCCGAAGCTCGACTTTATGGTGAAGGATGCCATCGGAAGAAAGTGGCAGCTCGGTACAATTCAGGTAGACTACAACCTTCCGGAGCGCTTTGAACTCGAGTATATCGGCAGTGACAACCAGAAGCATCGCCCTATCATGATCCATCGTGCACCTTTCGGATCTCTTGAAAGATTTGTCGCAGTGCTTCTCGAACATACTGGCGGAAAGCTTCCTCTCTGGCTCACTCCAGATCAGGTTAACATCGTGCCAGTCAGCGAAAAATACGAGGAATATGCAAAAAAAGTTTGCAGTTTGCTGAATAATTCCGATATTCGCGCCGCCGTAGATGATCGCAACGAGACACTTGGCAAGCGAATCCGTGAGAGCGAACTCAAGAGGATTCCTTTCCTTGTGATTGTTGGTGAAAAGGAAATGAATGAAGGAACGGTATCTGTCAGAAGACAGGGAGGTATTGATGCAGGATCTATGCCGGTTGATGAATTTGTCGCATTGGTAACCAATGAGATAAAGGATCAGCTGTCATAGTCTGAATATATTATTAACTTAACTTATAGGAGGAACAATTTATCGCAGCACCATTTAAACCAGGTCCACGCCCGATGGGTCCGAGACCTAACACTCGTCCAGGCCAGAGGCCTAATAATGTGAAGAAGGACGAGGACGGATTGAGAATCAACGAGGAGATTACGGCTCCTCAGGTACGTCTTGTCGGAGAGAACATCCCGGAGCAGGGTGTGTTTTCGCTGAGGGAGGCCTTGAGGATGGCGGATGAGCAGAATCTTGATCTGGTGGAGATAAGCGCGAAGGCTGAGCCTCCTGTATGTAGGATAATGGACTATCAGAAATATCTCTATCAGCAGAAGAAGAAAGCCAAGGAGATGAAGGCCAATGCAGCCAAGATAGTCATAAAGGAGATCAGGTTCGGACCAAACACAGACGAGCACGATTTCCAGTTCAAGCTCAAGCATGCCCAGGAGTTCCTTCAGGAGGGATCGAAGGTCAAGGCCTCGGTGTTCTTCAAGGGACGTTCGATCATCTACGCGGATCAGGGTGAGAAGCTTCTTCTCCGTTTCGCTGTAGAACTCGAGGAATACGGAAGGGCCGAGCAGATGCCTAAGCTTGAAGGGAAGAGGATGATCATGATGATCGCCCCTCTCAAGAAAAAGTAATCCAAGGGATTGGATAACAAATAATTATTAACTAAATCAAATTTAACTATGCCAAAGATGAAGACCAACTCCGGTTCAAAAAAGCGTTTTACGCTTACCGGAACGGGAAAAGTTAAGAGAAAGCACGCTTTCAAGAGCCACATTCTCACAAAGAAGACCAAGAAGCAGAAGAGAAATTTGACTCACATTGCACTCGTTGCCAATGTTGACGAGAAGAGAGTCAAAGCTTTGTTGGGTATGTAATTTTCAAAATTACAAAACAGTTATTTTAAGTTAAACTTGGAACGCAGTAGAAAAGCTCCTGAGAAGTAGGACACTGCCTCCATAAAACAGTTAAATTTATGCCAAGATCGGTAAATTCAGTTGCCTCAAGGGCACGCCGCAAGAAAATTCTTAAGA
>CANBDX010000094.1 GCA_947367315.1 uncultured Bacteroidales bacterium
TGTTGCCCAGTTATCACCCGAAATGTCCACATGGAACTTTTTTAGAGAAATCTATCACCCCAAATGTCCAGGTGACCGAAATTGTAGATGATTGGTATTCCGACTGCAGAAGCGACTTCGGATATCTTTACGCCCGGATTGCGGAGGATAATCTGCTTGGCTTCTTCGATACGGAGGGTATAGAGCCATTGATTATCAGAGACAAGCCATAGAGCTGGCTGTAATTCACCTGAACCTCCACAAGGACAACCATTCCCTCGGTCAGAGGAGATCCCGTGACAGACTCGAAATATGGGGCGATGAAACGGAACTTTGAGAGAGTTCCATATAACAATGGCCTCCGCTACGTGCCTTGATTGCACTCACTTCGGCCTAGATCCACACCCGTTTAGGAAAAAGCGATTCCACCCCCTGTTTCAGTCTTGACTGAAGTGTGAAGAGATCGATAAATTCCTTTCACATAGGGATTTTCGCAAGAAAAAATCAAATAAATTTAATATCTTTGTCGACTGATTCCATAGCTGCAGTTTTATGAAGATTACAGAAGCGCTTTTCGCCGGCAGCAGCACAAGGATTTCAGAAAAGCCGAAACAGAAATAGAGAAATCTGGTCATGACGTCCAAGAGAGAAAAGATTCTGCTTCAAGGCCTTGCTGATGGTAACGAAAAAGCCTTCAGGGAGGTCTTCGAGCATTATTATCCGAAAGTCAAGTGCTTTCTCAGACAGTTCATTCATAACGAGGAGGATGCCAGAGACCTTGCACAGAACATATTCATCAAAATCTGGCTTCAAAGAGTGCTTCTTCGAGAAATCAAATCCTTCGGTGCATACTTGTACACCATGTGCAGGAATGCAGCCATTGACTATGGGCGGGTGCACAAAGTAAAGATTCCTTTCACAGAGGGCGATGAAGGAGAGTATGAGTCTGAAAGTGAGTTCTTTGCCAAAGAAACTGAAATCCAGGTGACCAATATAATAAAGGGACTGCCGGAAAAGAGGAAAAAGATATTCATAATGTCACGTCTGGAAGGAAAGCCGTATGAGGAGATTGCTCAAAAGATGGGTATAACCAGAAAGACGGTGGAAAATCATATACACCTGGCATTAAAGGAATTAAGAAAGATAATATCAGTGATGGTCCTGTTTATTTAAGGCTTGGGGGCTATGATCGGATTTTTCGTC
Source organism: uncultured Bacteroidales bacterium (assembly GCA_947367315.1). Lineage (GTDB taxonomy): Bacteria > Bacteroidota > Bacteroidia > Bacteroidales > UBA932 > Cryptobacteroides. Next base: position 1,183 of record CANBDX010000094.1, read on the forward strand.
AACTATATACAGCAATAAACCTATGTCTGCATACAAGTTCAAAGGTTGGGAAAACATAGACGGGTCATCGGTGACACGTGAGGAGACGGATTCTGCCTTCAAGGTCGTCATGCATAGTGCCCGGGAGATAGAGGCGGCATATCAAGTCAGGCAGAAGACAGTGAAGAGGGCAAAGGTCATGCGCATCATGATGTATGCGGCAGCCGCCTTGATTCTGATAGCATCGCCTTTGGCCATCTATCATATGATGGACCATGAGGAGACTGACCTTATGGCCACTTCTTCTCTCACTACAGATCACGGAGAGATTCAGGAGATCACCCTGCCGGACGGCAGCATGGTCACGCTTAACTCCGGATCGACTCTGACATGGCCGGATGAATTCTCAAAGAACAGGGTTGTCACACTCACTGGTGAGGCGTTGTTCAATGTGACAGCAGACAGAAAGCATAAGTTCATTGTCCGGACAGAGGAACTTCAGATAACAGTCCACGGAACGATTTTCGACGTCTGCGACTATCCTGAAGACGGCCGTGCAACAGTGACACTTTGCAAAGGTTCTGTTGCTGTGAAAAGATCTGAGGAGAGAGTCCAAGCGGCAACACTCAGCCCTAACCAGACATATACATATGATAAGGAAAGCGGAGCAGTCACAGTCAAGGTGATTGACGCTGCCGAGGCTACGCTCTGGACAGGCGGACATATCTATATAAAGTCTCAGACGTTGGAACAGGCTGCAAGGATGGTAGAAAGAAGGTTCGGTGTGAACATACACTTCCTCACAGACAAGCATCAGGAAACAGTCCTGACAGCCAAATTCGCAAACGGAGAAACATTGCACGAAATAATGGCAGCCATCCGCCAACTCGTGCCTGAAATGGAATACAGTATCGAAGAAAAGGATATTTTCATCAGATAAGAGCCATTCATGAGATCCGCAATCAACACGGTGCTCGTCATCGCCGGACTAATCTGCACTTTGACTCTTTCAGCTCAAGACCAGACCATAGAATTCCCTCAGGGGAAACTCAGAATCAGGAAAGCGTTCGAGGTGATAGAGGCACAGAGCGGTCTGTCTGTCGCATATAACGAAGACCTTCTGGATGTAAATAAGAGAGTTGCCCCCCCCAAGTCTGAAACCGTAGCCCGTGCGATGGAAATCCTCCTGCATGGAACCGGTATGGAGGCTATATTCCAAGGCAAACTTATTCTGGTCGTACTGTCTGAAAAGGCTCAGAGCGAAAGCTTATTAGCCAAGGATGATGAAGCCGGGTATATCAACATGCTGGAAGAGGCTGTTGTGGTCGGTTACGGTACCATGCAGAAGAAGGATATCACCTCAGCTATCAGCACATATCGGCCGTTGGAAAAGGGAGAAAGGCAGGTCGGATGTCCCGATGCCCTCCTGCAAGGAAGAGTGGCCGGCGTGAATGTCACGGCTTCGTCCGGAACCCCTGGCAGCAGGAACAGAGTGAGTATCAGAGGTATCGGTTCTCTCACTGCTGGCAATGAGCCTCTTTATGTGGTCGATGGCATTCCGCTGAGCAACACATCGGCAGATGCCGGGAAATGGGGCGGAGAAACATTGAATCCTCTTGCAGACATCAATCCAGCCGACATAGAATCAATCCAGATACTCAAAGACGCGGCCTCGGCAGCCATCTATGGTTCAAGGGGTACAAATGGAGTCATACTCATCACCACAAAAAAGGGTTACAAGGGTGCACCGAAAGTAACGGCGGATGCTTCCACAAGTATATCATATATCCCGAACCTCAAGAAACTGGCTGTGGCGGATGCAGACCTTTATCTGCAGGTTCAGAACGAGGCAATCGACAACTACAACCGTCAGACAGGTTCCTCTGTGTCTCATCTTTCTAATCCTTTTCCTGACAGAGCACAGTTCAACTGGACAGACGTAGTATTCCGTACAGCGTTCACCTGGAAAGCCAATCTATCTGTCTCAGGAGGCTCGCAGCGAAGCAGATACTATATATCAGCCAACGCACGCCAGAATCAGGGAGTGGTCATAGGCAGCCGTCTTGACAGATACGGAGTGAAGGCCAACGTGACATCAGACATAAGGGACTGGCTCTCGGTCGGGATGAATCTCACAGCCAACCACACATACTCAGACAGGGTTCCGGACGGGAATATGGGCACCTCCATCCTTACACATGCTCTGGAGCATCGTCCATGGGACACTCCATATCATCCGGATGGGTCATACACGATCAAGGATGTGGACCTTCTTCACTACAATCTAATCCAGGCCATCAATGAGCAGGATGTATATAACAGGAACTTCCGAATGTTCGGAAGCGCATATCTCTCGGTAACTCCTATCAAGGGGCTGAAATTCAAGACCAGCATAGGAGGCGACTTCATGTATGCGGAGGATCACATATACTACACGTCCAAGCATATGTACGGCAACTCCGTCGGCAAACTTATCGACGCACGCAAGGCATATACCTCCATAGTGGTGGACAATATCCTTTCATACAGTTTCAGCACTAAGGACGGCTTCGCCATGGATACTATGCTCGGACACTCATTCCAGCAGGATGCGTCATCCACGGCGTCGCAGACCGGACAGGGATTCCCTTCGGAAGACTTCGATGTCAATTCTGTGGCCGCGGAATATACGGATGTCACTTCAGGTCTGACATCATGGGCCCTGCAGTCATTCATGTTCAGGACAACCCTGAAATACCATAACCGCTATCTTATCACACTGACCGCACGCACCGACGGATCGTCAAAATTCGCCAGAGAGAACAGATACGGATTCTTTCCGTCAGCATCTGCCGGATGGGTCGTATCCCAGGAACCGTTCTGGAATGCACATAGAACCGAATTCAAGCTCAGAACCAGTTATGGAGTGACTGGAAACCAGGGAGGTATCGGGGCATATGCATATCAGGCACTGGCAAACGGAGGGTATAACTATTTGAATGAAAACGGAATAGCCCTCATGACTCAGGGCAAGCGCGATCTTAGATGGGAGAAGGCCTCTCAATATGACATCGGAGCAGATATGTCGTTCTGGTCAAGAGCCCTGACAGTATCTGTAGACCTGTTCCAGAAAGACACGAAGGACCTTCTCTACAACAAGCCGACATCAGCCGTGAGCGGCTTCACATACAGGACCAGCAACATCGGCTCCATGCGGAACCGCGGACTTGAACTCACCATAGGCTCTGAGCTGTCCGGGCACGGTGTCCGCTGGAAGGGAGACTTCAACATCTCCTTCATAAAGAACCGTCTGACTTCACTGCTGGACGAGACTGATATCGTAACCACTGACGTCTACCCTGCCCTCAAGGTGGGTGAAGAAGTGGGTAGTTTCTATATGATCAAGATGCTTGGAATCTATCAGGATGACAGTCAGGTGCCGGAGACACTCTACAAGCAGGGAGTCCGTGCAGGAGATGTGATATATGAGGATGTGAACGGAGACGGGGAGATAGATACAGTGAACGACAGCCAGTTTGTGGGATCAGCCAACCCGGTCTTCTCTGGAGGACTTAACAACAGCATATCATGGAAGGGGTTCGACCTCAGCCTCTTTCTGACGTTTTCATACGGCAACAAGATATACCAGACATGGACTGGCGGTCTGCGTCTGGGAAACGGCGAATGGCCAGCACAAAGGTCGGAGGCTTTGGCAAGATGGACAGGGCCGGGGACCAGCAGCAGCGTGCCGAGGGCGATATATGGAATGTCCTGGAACTCGACGAAATTCAAGAGCACACGCTTCCTGCATGACGCCTCATATCTGAGATGCCGCAACCTGTCGCTTGGCTACACCATCCCTCCTGACAAGAGCAGAATGGCGGGGATGACTTCCATCAGGGTATATGTCGCTGCGGACAACCTTTTCCTGATATCTCCATACCGCTACATCGACCCAGAAGTGAACACCAGTCTCGACGCCACCAAAATGGGACTCGACTGCATGTGGATACCTCAGCCGAGATCATTCACATTTGGAGTAACCGTAAAGTTCTGATGACATGAAGAAAATAATGCTCACACCTATACTCATATGTCTGCCGCTGCTCTGCTGTTGCGACAGACATCTCGACCAGTATCCGCACAACGGCATTTCAAGTGAGCTGATCTGCGAGGAGGATGCTCAGCTGCTTCTTACGGGTGCATACAACATCGCCCAGTACAAACCGACATTCAATGGCTGGGCTCTGTTCGACCTGATCGGCGGAGATATCATCCGCACCGGAGCATCCGGCATGAACACACCGGAACTGCTGGTCACCATGGGCATAACTCCGAACCAGAGCATTGTGGCGAGTCCTTGGAACGGATTCTATGCCGGACTATACCAGATCAACGTTTTCATTGAGAAGATCGGACAGCTGCCGCAATCCCAGAAAAAAGACGAGATGCTGGCAGCAGGACATTTCTTCAGGGGATTGTACTACTATAACATTACGGCACGGTGGAGAAATATTCCCATCGTGACTTCTACCATCGACACCGATGTGCCTCAGACACCGGAAGAAGAAGCATGGATCTTCGTGGCAGAGGAATTCAAGGAAGCCATCAGGCTCGGGAGTGACTTTCAGGACAAGAACCATGTCTCGCATCAGGCGGCCAAGGCTCTGCTTGCCAGGACATATCTGGCTATGGGAATGATGAAGGAAGCCGCGCAGGTTGCAGAAGAAGTCATAGCTGACGGAAACTTCACACTATCTGACTTCAACAGCATCTTCCGAGGAGGGTACAACCGGGAAGAGATCTTCTCCTTTGCGAATCTCGTTCAGGAAAGCAGCGTGAATATGAGTTCCTACTATTACACCAAGCAGTCGCCGGTGGGAGGTGCATATAATTTCTGCCCGACTCAGGAGGCGATGGACATGTATGGGCCTGACGATTC
>CANBDX010000095.1 GCA_947367315.1 uncultured Bacteroidales bacterium
ACGGATGTTATGTCGGCGAGCAGCTTCTTGTTTTCTGATGAGAGCAGATCTATTGAGGCTTGAAGGTCCTGCAGGAAATCATTATTTCGTTTCCTGGTTCCCACAAGCCATCCGACAGCTGCTGTGATCATCGGTATTATGTATGTTCCGATGAAGTCTAGTGTGTTGTTGGTTTCCATGACATCATTCGTTTGAGAAATACAGTTTCATTTCACGAAGTCTTCTCCTTTGAAGTCCTGGCAGGACACGTCCTTTAGAGTAGACCCAACGCAGAAATTCGTCCATGATGGAGTTATCATTGGCGTTTATCCGTGCTTTGCGAAGGAGAGTTGATTTCTGAAAGTTCCCTATACCTATATTATATATCAGCGATACAAAAGCGTCAAACTGATTCTGATTGATAGAGAGGTTCTGATTATTGACTGCTCTTTCAAAGACTATCAGATCCTCTTTCAAGAATTGTTCTGCTTGTTCTTCTGTTATCGTCATTCCAGGCTTTACACCTGCAGTATGGCCATAGCCGATAGTCCAGACTCCTCCGGGGCAGAGATATGCCTTCAGACGTAGTCCTTCAAACTCTTTTATCAAAGCGATTCCTTTAGGTGATGTCTTCATAACTGTTACTGTACTTGTAGTTGAACAAATCCCCGCCAGCCAACACTGGCGGACGGGGAATGATGAGGGAACACTTTCTTAGTGCTTAGGCGCTGTAGGTTGCCTGAATGAGCATCTCTCCAGACTTCTCACCGGTCTTTGCATTCACAAAGAAGTATTTCATGAATACCTTCGGTGCAGCTGTGTTCGGAACTCCGTGAACAGCCTCGTACTCAGCCTTGATGTCGATGCTTTCATCAACGATCTCGCGTGGAGCACCAATCTGAACAGCCTTACTGTAAGCCTTGGTTACACCGTTGCTCTGAGGAGCAGAGGCCATGATAACGAGCTTGAGATCCTCGGTAGACTCAGGCATGTCGGTGAGCTGGAATGTGAACGCATCAGCGCCGTAGTCAACCTCTGCCTCAGCTGGAGCATCTACACCTACGAGGGTAGGAGGAGTTGCTGTAGCTACACCGCCACACTTGACGATCCAGAAGTTCAGACGAGAATACAGGTTGGCACCTGAGATCTTCGACGAGGTTCCGAGAACACTCTTTCCCTTCTGCGTGTTAGCGAGAGCATTCCACGCAAGGATCTGAGCATTGGTGAGAGACTTCCAGCTCTGTGAGAGCTGTTTGAAGATAGACTTGACAGCAGCCTGAGCCGATGTCTTGAATCCACCGCCGTAACCGCGGTTTCTGATGTACTTGCGACCACGCACCTTGGCTGCGGTCACTCCTTTTGCGGAGCCTGACATCTCCTCAAAAGCGATAGAAGGAATGTACTTCATAATGGTAAAATATTAAGGGGTTATTGTTTATTTCTGATAAATACGCCGAATATGAAATGTTCTCGTGGCATTCCGCCCCAGCCGAATGGAACCTGATGCACAGTGAGTGTAGAATCCTTGATTGTGGCTTTGAGCATGTCTGTTCCATAGACCATAACTCCATTGACACTGTCACCTACAAAAGGCAACTCGGCATCTACATCCGCTGGAAATCCCCCAAGTGTCACAACATCGTCTGAATTTTCAATTCTAGTATTGTAGGAGTCTGTCATCAGTGCAAGCATGCACCAATCATCGCAGATATAACAGCTCTGATAATAGTCATATCGGTTATCGGATGTTGTGTTGGTCAAAGTCAGCCTTGTACTCTGGCATAACTCAAATACACCTCTCTGCCCTTTGGGAACATAAAGATTTGCAAAGTAGATGGTATATTCATCAGTCAGGTCTGACCAATAGTCAAGTTTCTCAACACAGATTGTATTACGGTCTTTCACCCATGTCTTGACTGTGGTTCCACTAAGTCTGCCATCGACATCGAACTGTATATAACAGCCGCTCATTCCGCTTTTGGGAATAGACAATGTCGGCACATAGATCTCGAGTACAGTAGCAGCCTTGAAAGCCTCACTCTTGTTGTTAAACGTAAACTTACCATTCAAAACCAAGACCTTCTCATTCTGAAAATCTTTGAGCGTGATCTGACCTGCTCCAAAATTATTTCCTGTTGATGTAATCATAGTCGTCAAGCGTTATTTCTTAAATACTGGAGCCGAGCCAAACAACTCGACATATTCATTTTCATACTGGCCAGCTCTATGAGCGAATGTACCTTCTGTTTCTCCTCTCCAGGTGCTAGTCCATACAGTAAACAAACATGGCCTTGCGAACCAATTACGGTCTGGATTAGAACATCTTGCTAATGTCCAGGAAGTGATGTCCGGAAGGTTCTCGATAGGCTTTTTAAGAGTAAATCCACCAGAAGCCACACCTGTATTGTTTGAGTACGAAGCATCCACAGAAAGAATTGTGGAACCATGCGAGAGCTCAAAATCAAGACTTTCGAAGCCTTCACTCTCTGAAACCTCATTCAAGGTCACACGGGCACGTGGAGTATATTCTTGTGCATAAGCAGTAGAACTCTCCTTGCAGACAGCACTCACGACCATCGACTCACCCGTGAAGCCAGTGTTCTTGTCCATCCAGTAGAACTCACAGAAGTACTTCTTACCTGCCTCTGGAACAACGCCCATCACATCCGTATAAAGTGCAGTCAAGTCTGCATCGCCCCAATCAGGAGCCATGCCAGGAGTGATGATTACTGTCTGACCCCAGCCGGAAGATACTCCAGGACTGAGGGCCGGTGACATCTTGAATACGAGGACGTGACTTTCAGAAGGCTGCTGCAGACCTGTGAAGATGATCATATCCGGCGAGATCCAAAGGTCATCGTAGAGAACTTCAGGAACGTCGTTGATGTACGCCGGAGCATCATTAAGCATCGGCATACCCACCATCTGCAGATTGGAATTGATCCTGACAAAAGCATTGTGCGGAGTCAGTTCTGCAGCCTGGCCGAAAGTAGAAATACCCTTCATCTTCTCAGCGAGCACAGCCCAAGCCTTCATCTGCTCATCAGTGAGCTTCTTAAAAGACCTTGAGATCTTAGCAAGCCTGTTACGAGACACAGCCTGAGCCGGTGTCTTTGATGATGAATGCATAGAACGAGCTGAGAGAACCTGACGGCCTTTTGATACTCTGGCCGTCACGTCCCCAGCTGAACCTTTGAACTCATTAAATGCTATGGATGGCAATGCTTTCATAACTCTGAATCGAATCTCTGAAAGCAAAGATATATAATAGGTAAAGCCTTGATTTAGAAGTGGATTCCTTTGCTTCCCTTTGCGCAGGGTTGCTTAGAAAGCACAAAAAATCCTGCTCGGAATTGAGCAGGATCATGTATGATAATACTGATGATTATTTCCAAAGGGGTTCGTTCTGCCAACCTTTGGGGAATCCCATAGCATTGAGGTCGGCATTAGGATGCTTGCTCAGCAAGTCCTTTAGTTTTGCTGCGAAGTCATTTTGTGGATGTACCTGATTTTGCAAATAAGCAACACAGCAAAGATGTGCATAAAGCCTACCACAATCCACAGCTGTATTCTTAATCCATTTACCGGCAACATGCGTAGGTAAAGTAGGAGTACCTGGGAATACTTTATTCCATACACGAGCATGATGGGCGACACAGTTTCTTAAACCAGCCAATGCTTGTAGCCATGATTCCAGAATCTTATGCTGCGGAAGTCCTACGGACCTTGCTATTGTTTTCTTTAGTGATGTATCATTGAGGTTGCTGAAAGTCTTTGACAATGTTCCAAATGAAAGAATCTCTATGACCTTCCAAGCAGGCAAGTCTGTTCCAGGATACTTCACGAAGTGATCTTTGATAAAGTCTTCTTTTGAACGGTTAATCTCCTTCTGGATATTGTTCATGTTATCAGTGAAGCGCCATTGATTATGACACAAAGACGAATCCAAATACCAAAATGCCCCATGCTTCATCGAAATAGGGTGCGATATCTGTGCTCGGATACCAACCTCAGCGCTTTGGATAGCAGTAAAGATTAATGCTCTTAACTCTTTGTCGAAATAGTAGAGGTCTAAAGCATTCTCAAATGTGCTGCCTGGCTTAAAGAGATGATTGACTTTGTCTGATTCCATCGGGCGCATATAGTTTGCCAATCTGAAATACCCGATAATACTTAACTGCCTTTCGGCAGCATTCTCATCAGCGATTACAAGTCCTCTATTGATTTTGAGCATCTGGATGATGTCATGTATGCTCAATGGATTGTTAGAATATACAGGGCACATAGGTATTATAAAATAAAAGTTCCGCCCTGGTGCGCTGTTCTACGGGAAGCGTGGCGGACTCTGTCATTGCAAAGGTAGCAATAAATCTTTGAATCGCAAATAAACTTTACAAAATGGTTGCCAAAGCACTAAGATTTTGATATTGTGAACGATAACCTGTTACCGTATCCAGCAGCAGATACCTGATGTGTATCTGAAACATTTCAAGATCATTTCTGTTCATCGGTACCACAAACTCAATTTCAGAACTGGCTCCATCAGGCACAGACTCCGACAGATAATTCCTCTGCCTTCCAGGATGACGACCAACCCCAGGCTCCTCAATCTGGATCTTCCCCAGCACTCTGTACCGGCTGAACTTTGAAGTCCCACACAGCGTGAGCTTGAATCGCAGCTTCACATCAAACAACGACACCGTCTCAGCACCCACAAAATCCAAACTGAATATCGGGAACGGTTCAAACTTCTTCGGCACCGGTACATGCTCATTCCCCAGTTGAGCAAATCCGTGATAAGCCGACACAAAAAGATTATATCCGCTGATACTGTTCCCATCTCCATACGGAGGACGATGAGCGGCCACACCCTCAGCATAGCGTCTCCATTTCTTTTGATCCTTTGAGGGCAATCCTCTCCAGGCTTTTATTGCTCTCTGATGCAGTTCCTTCTGCTCCAGCTGCTCTGCAGTACCTGCAAACTCAGAGTAGGCTTTGCTCCTGAAATAGCAGATACCGTTACGGTGATAAAATGTGACATTGCCGACCGATGACCAGCAATCAGAAAAGAGTGTATCAGGAACAAAACGAGGCATAAAATTGAAGATTAAAGGCTCTAGGCGAGCTGGTTACAAGTCTTAAGCACATCCATGCCATAAAGCAAATAGATGTCATACAGCAAGTTACAAAATTTTACCTGCTCAATAAAAGCATCTGGAGGCGATAGCCGCAAGATGCATTCCTTTGCTATTGATACAACCTGAGAACTATCCTTCGGGCGGGAGATGAGGTTGCAGACGAGATGATGCTCAAGCGGGTGAATGTGTGTAGGCCTATGGTGTTTGACGGCGGTTTTCGCGTCAGCGAAGCGGATGCGGAAACTGACGGCAAATGCCATAGGGGGCAAGCCCGTAGGGCGCGGCAGGTGGCGGACGGAAAAAGGTTGAGACGGGAGATAAGGGTCTTTCCGCCACAGGCACAAACTGTCACTAAGAACCACCAACGCCCCAACTCTGATGCGAGATTCAGGCGAGTCTGTGGGATTTGTGGAGTGCAGCGGAACAAAGCACACAGTCTCGCCATTGGGCGCGAAGCGGCCAACTCTGCCCGCCCTCGGAAGATTTGGAAGACTTGGAGCAAAGCGGAAAGGCTTTCAAGTCTGGAGAGGAAAAAGCGGGCAGTATTAAACTCATCGGCAGAGCCGATACCTTGCCTACGGAAGGCTTTTATGACTGACTGAGCTTGCGAAGGAAGTGATAAAAGACTG
>CANBDX010000096.1 GCA_947367315.1 uncultured Bacteroidales bacterium
GCTGGACGGCAGTGCAGCTGATGCAGAGCGGGCATCAGGATATCCGTCTTGTCCCGTCTGTCGTCTCCGGAGATCCAAGTGACCGCCGCAGCATCATCACGGCGGCATCCATCCCGGCCAAGAAGATAGGCATCAAGACAGCCGAACCGGTCACGATGGCATTGAGGAAATGCCCTGACCTTGTCGTCGTCAAGGGTGACTGGGACTGGTACCGCAGATGTTCGGAGGAATTCATAGAGATCTGCCGAAAGTACTCTCCCGTCCTGCAGCAGTTCTCCATCGATGAGTGCTTCATAGACATGAGCCTGCGTAACTGGGGCGAAGACCCCGTGGATGTAGCGACACGGCTGAAGGATGAGGTCAAGGCAACACTTGGATTCACGGTCAATGTCGGCATCGGTTCCAACAAGCTTCTGGCCAAGATGGCATCGGAGTTCGAGAAGCCGGACAAGGTGCATACCTTATGGGAAGAAGAAGTGCAGGAGAAGATGTGGCCGCTAGATGTACGCGAGCTGCTGTGGGTGGGCAAGAAGACCGAGGAGAAGCTCAAGATGTACGGAATCCGCACCATCGGAGACCTCGCCTCCAGAAGCGTCGGTTCACTAACCAGGCTGGTGGGGAAAAAGTTCGCATCTCAGCTTCATGAAAACGCGAATGGAAGGGATGACTCCCCTGTCGAAACAGAAGTACCGGAAGCCAAGAGCATCAGCGCGGAAAGGACATTCTCCAACGACATAGGGACTGAGAAGGATGTAGACCGGGCGCTCTTCAATGTGGCATGCATCGTAGCCCACAGAATGCGAAGGGCTGACTTCTATACATCATGCGTATCCGTCTTCATAAAGTACAGGGACTTCTCTGTAGTACAGAGACAGCATCAGGTGGCGCAGCCGACAAACATCACGGCGATCATCCTCAATGAAGCCAGAGCACTGATACGGGACATCTGGGACGGAGAGTCTCCTATCAGGCAGATTGGTCTAGGAGTATCCAAGCTCAGCCATGAGAGCGCCGTGCAGATGTCACTCTTCGAAGACCCGAAGATGGACTTCTACCGGGAGTGGGACCGAAAGTATGATGAGGAGAAGTCTCAGAATGAAGATGCCAGGACTCTTGCATACGAACGAATGAAACAACAATGACATATATATCGGACATGAAGAAGCTCATATTCATTGATGCCTGCATGAGAGCAGGCTCAAGAACCAGACGAATCGCAACCCCTATCATTGCAGAACTTGGCAAGAGGTACTCCGTGGAAACGGTTGACCTGACCAGGAACATATATCCCGTTGCAGACAACTACACTCTCGAGGACAGGAACCAGGGAGTCGTTCCTGCGGAAGATGTGGATCTGGCCAAGAGGATCGCAGCAGCTGACAGGATCGTCATCGCGGCTCCTTTCTGGGAGATGAGCTTCCCAAGCGCTCTGAAGGTCTTCTTTGAGAACATGTCACTCTTCGGAATCACCTTCGACTCCAATGAGAAGGAGTGCTATGGTCTCTGCAAGGCAGAGAAGGTGATGTACATAACATCACGCGGAATGAACATCAGCACCGGAGACCCTCTGGAGCAGGCCACGCCATACATCAAGGCCATCTCATATCTCTGGGGCTGGGGTGAGCTGACAGTGGTGGCGGCGCAGAACATGGACTACAGTTCGGAGAAGGAGATAGAAGAAAGAATTACCAAGGCTATTGAAGAGGGCCTTGAAATCTGCAAGACATTCTGATAATGGGACATTACAACATACATTTCAGCCCTACAGGGGGAACCAAGAAGGTCGCAGACATCATATGCAGCGCATTGGACGGAGAGTTCAATGAGATCGACCTTTGCAGCAATATCGAACAGACATCATTCAGCCAAGATGATATCTGCCTGGTATCCGTTCCATCCTACGGCGGAAGAGTACCAGGGGCAGCGATAAGGATGTTAAAAAATATTACAGGTAACGGGGCCAAGGCAGTACTTAACTGCGTATATGGCAACCGTGCCTGGGAAGACACTCTGACTGAGCTTCAGGACACTCTCGAAGAGCTGGGATTCAGATGTGTCGCAGCGTTAGCTACAGTCGCGGAACATTCCATCTTCCGACAGTTCGCCACCGGCCGTCCGGATGAGAAGGACAGGGCCGAACTCATCGAGATGGCAGGTAAGATCCAGGTAAGACTTAATGGAGACTTCACCGGTCCATTGGTACTGGAAGGAAGCCACGGGACCTATAAGGAGTTCGGCGGTTCGCCGTTAAAACCCTTCGGCAATGAGTCATGCTCCGGCTGCGGGCTGTGCGCAAAGAAGTGCCCGGTAGCAGCCATTGATGCCACGAATCCAAAGGCAACGGATTCTGAAAAGTGCATCAGTTGCATGAGATGCATCAGCATCTGCCCTAAGGGTGCACGAGGAGTGGATCCGGCATTGTTGGCTGCCATCAGTGAGAGGATATCTCCTCATCTTGGCGGTAGAAAGGACAACCACCTATTTCTTTAATCTGCAGAAGTTTATGGACGTCATAATAAGACAGGCGCTCAAGGAGGAAGCATCACAGATTGCGGAACTTTTCATGCTGGCATGGCCGGTGGATGAGATTCTAGAATCAAATGGTCTTACACATGAGCAATTACATGAATCTATCACCATGGTATCCGCAAGTGAGGAGACCATCTACAGCTTTGAAAACACCCTTGTAGCAGAGGTTGATGGCAAGGTCGTAGGGGCTATGTGCGCCTATGACGGAGCAGACTATCAAAGGCTCAAGCAGCCTTTAGTTAACACTCTAGGGCCGGACTGTGGGTTTGCGAAGATGAAAGAAACCGAGGCTGGAGAGTTCTATCTGGATTCAGTAGGAGTACTGCCAGAATTCAGGGGAAGAGGCATCGCCTCAAGGATGATTGAGGCACAGTGCGAACGTGCTGCATCACTTGGTCACAAAGTGGCAGGACTCATTGTCGATATAGATAAACCTCATGTTGAAGCGTTGTACTCTAGACTAGGATTTACATATCTCGATGACAAGGACTTCTTCGGGCACACAATGAAACACATGGTAAGACAACTGGATATGACAGGCAAGTATTACAGACACTTCAAGGGCAACATCTACAAAGTCCTTCACATAGCGAAGCATTCTGAAACCCTCGAGGAGATGGTCGTATATCAGGCGATGTACGGCGAAAGAGGCATATGGGTAAGGCCTAAGGCCATGTTCGAAGAGATCATAGAGAGAGACGGCAGGACATTCAGACGCTTTGAGAAGATTTCCAGAGAGGAGGCTGAAGCCATAATCAGTTCTGACAGGCATGAATAAGACTGAACTCCATATTGAAATCGCGCCAAGCGACCTTTCTTACGCCCCTGCAATTGCCAGATTTCAGGTAGACATGGCAATGGAATCCGAGGGTTATGCATTGGATTACGAACGCACCTTGAAGGGCGTAGAGTCGGTCCTGCAGGATGACACCAAAGGCAGATATGTACTGGCTGTCATTGATGGCAAGCCTGTAGCCTCACTCATGCTTACGCGCGAATGGAGCGACTGGAACTGCTGCTGGTATCTGTGGATCCAGAGCGTGTATGTGTCACCTGATTACCGAAAGAACGGCATCTACAAGGCCATGTATGAGGAAGTCATGAGACTTGCCAAGTCGGAAGGTATATCACAAGTACGACTATATGTAGATAAAGACAATAAAAAAGCTCAGACAGTCTACCAGAAGGTAGGCATGTCTGAGTGTCATTATCTTATGTACGAGGTCGAGGTGTAGTGAGCATCGTATCCCGAATGCCCTGACACAGGTCCTACCAGCTTCCGCCGGCTCCGCCACCACCGAAGCTTCCGCCGCCAAAGCCTCCAAAACCGCCGCCGAAGCCACCACCGAATGAGGAACCACCTCCATACGATCTGCCGCTGGTAATGATCGGGCCTACATATATAGTCCTGCGTCCTCCGCCCGAGCTGTGACCATTGTCATCATTCTGACCTATAGCAATGATAAAGATAAAAATCAGTAATCCGATGAATAGCAGCGTGGCTATAATCTCGAGCAATGCGTCGTCTTCTTCCTCGCCACGAGGTTCCGAGATTTCTCCACTTGCGAGTTTCATCAATACATCACAAGCAGCTTCTACGCCTGCATAATAATCATTGAGTCGGAAATTCGGAATCAGCTCGTTTTCAATGATTCTCTTGGCATATGCATCAGGGATTGCACCTTCGAGTCCATAGCCTACTGCAATGAAAACCTGGCCGGCCGAGTCATATGTCTTCGGCTTTACAAGCAGCACGATTCCATTATTGAACTGGGCAGAGCCCACTCCCCAATCCAGACCTATGCGGGTTGCATACTCTGATGGGTCATACCCTTCCAGATCTTTTACGGTCACAACCACGATCTGGTTTGAAGTGCTGTCGTCAAATGCAACGAGTGTATTCTCAAGTCTGGATACCTGATCAGAGGTAAACACCTGAGCAAGGTCATTGACAAGCCTCTGCGGGTCGGGACGTGACGGGATGGCGTACGACAGGACTGCTGTCATCAGACAGAGCAGGACAAGTATATATTTAGTATGAGATCTCATCTGGCAATTCGTTTATATCGTCCGCCTGATACGGGAAGAAGCTCTTCAACTTTTCTCCGGCAAGCAGTACGGCCTGGGACAATCCTCCTGTAAAGTCACCTTTACGGAAATATTCCGACATAGTCTGGGCTACATCGTTCCAGAAATTCTCAGGAACGACATCGTTTATTCCCTTGTCGCCAATGATGGCAAAGACCTTGGAATTACACGCCAGATATATCAGAATACCGTTCCTGAGCTCTGTCTTGTGCATTCCGAGCTTTACGAAAACCTCTTCTGCACGTTTGACCGGATCACCGGAACAGTGTGCGTCAATGTGTATCCTGATCTCGCCGGAAGTATCTTTTTCCGCACGTCTGACCGCGGCAACAACAATTTCCTGCTGCTCCGCGGTCAGAAATTTGTCAGCCTTCATAAAATATGCTTTAGAATTCTACCTTAGGTGCTGTCTCTGCACCAGCCTGAGCCTCAAAATAGCCTTTCTTCTCAAAGCCGAAAGCAGATGCGATGATGTTTGCAGGGAATCTGCGGATATTTGTGTTATAATCCTTTACAGCCTGATTGAACTTCATTCGCTCTGTCGCGATGCGGTTCTCAGTTCCCTCAAGCTGAGCCTGGAGATCTCTGAAATTCTCATTTGCCTTAAGGTCCGGATAGTTCTCCTGGATAAGAAGGAGCCTTCCGAGAGCAGTCGAGAGCTCACCTTGAGCTTCATTGAACTTGGCAACGGACTCGGCAGTAAGGTTCGAAGGGTCCACAGTGACCTGTGTCGCCTTGGCACGTGCTGCAACTACGCTTTCAAGTGTCTCCGACTCATGTGCTGCATATCCCTTGACTGTAGCCACAAGATTAGGAATAAGGTCTGCTCTTCTCTGATAGACATTCTCCACCTGTGACCACATCGACTGCGCGATTTCGTCTGCGGAAACGAGCTTGTTGTATACATTTTTCACCCATGCAAAGCTGCCGAGGATCACAACGGCAACCACAATCCAGATAATTGTCTTCTTTTTCATGTTCATAAAAATTTA
>CANBDX010000097.1 GCA_947367315.1 uncultured Bacteroidales bacterium
GCGTGTCAGGTGCAGTTACTAAAATTTCTGGTGACCCTGAGGCAATCAACGACAGGAAGGTGAACAGTCTTCAGGTCTTTGTGTTCAACCGTCATGGTATCTATCAGGCTTCCGATTATGCAACTTCTGATGAGGTTACTCTGACTTGTACAACTGGTGATAAGAAGGTTGTCGCTCTTGTCAATGCTCCGAAGGAAGAAGGTGTAGGTACTTTTCAGGAGTTGTCCCAAAGGGTAGTAAGCCTTGAGAATTCAGGTGCAGATAATCTTGTCATGGTCGGTTCAAAAGATGTGACTCTTGCTGCGGATACACCTATTACGATCGAGGTGAAACGTCTTGCAGCCAAGATCTGTCTCAATTCCGTTACCTTGAATTTCGAAGAAGAACTGCACAAGGACCTGTCTTTCGAGATCCAGTCGGTCTATCTTATAAACGTAGTAGGAGAGAAGGCGTATATGACAGATAATGTCTCTGCCAAGTGGTTTAATTTCAAAGGATATGATCAGTCCAATAGTCTTGTCTTTCTTCATGATGAGGTGACAGGAGGTGCATTGAGCACTACGACTCCAAAATATTCGACTCCACACTCGTTCTACTGTTATCCTAACCTCTCTGATACCAAGACCCGTCTTGTCATCCAGGCGAAGATAGGTTCAGGTACCTATTATTATCCGATTACACTTGATAGCGTGGCATCCAACAAGATGTACTCGTATAACGTTACACTCAAGCGTCTTGGATCTGACTCGCCGGATGTGCCGCTTACTGACGGATCATATACATTCAATGTGTCTATTCTTGACTGGGATAGAACAACTACAGATACTGTAATCTAGGAGGAGATATCATGAAGTCTTTAGGAGTTATTTCGGCAGTCGGCCTGATATTGTGCCTGTCATGCTCTGTGAAGGAAGATAGGATGGATTGTCCATGCAGGCTTGTACTTGACCTGAGTGCTAATGATACGGCTTCGATAGGCTCGGCAGTACTGCTGGTAAATGCTTCTGAAGACTTTGTGTACTCAGATGTGGTTGAGGCCGGAGAGTTTGATGAGGAATGCGTTGTGCTCGTTCCTCGAGGGAAAGTCGATGTGCTGGTGTATAGTTGTGATGACGGATATGTGAGCGGGAAAGATGGACTTGTCATACCATATGGTGAGGATTGTCCTGAGGTTTATATGCATTTTCTTTCTGTTGAGGCTGCTCAGGAGGAGGTTGAAGTTGATGTCGTGTTGAGGAAGAATTACTGTAATGCCACTATCTGTGTAGCCACTGAGGATGAGTTTCCATACAGATTGTCGTTACATGGTAATGTGATGGGGTATGGTGTGGACAGCCGTCCGGCAGCGGGTGATTTTATGTATGAGTTCGAGCTGGACGAAGACCGGACTGGAATGGTTTCTCTTCCCAGGCAGATGGATACATCTCTTAAGCTTGAGGTCTGCAGTGGGGCAGAGGTCTTAAAAGTCTTTGCCCTGGGTGAATATATTGCAGCGGTAGGATATGATTGGGCTTCAGATGATCTGGAGGATATAACCCTTACTCTCGATTATTCACTGACAGGTATAACCATATCAGTTGGAGAATGGGACGAAGAATATCATTTCGATATATCTATATGATGACTATGCTTTTTTGATATTTCATCTGATATATAGTTCGTAATTCAAAAACATTTTATATCTTTGTCCCGCTTTTCCAAGCCCGAGTGGTGAAATGGTAGACACGCTCGTTTCAGGTGCGAGTGCTTCACGGCGTGTAGGTTCGACTCCTATCTCGGGCACCAGAGTCCAGCAGATGCTGGACTTTTTTGTTTATATACCTCATGCTTCCAGTGGCCTCCTTTTAGAAATTCTTACTATATTTACGTGATATTGTAAGAATAGATATTATGAAGATAGTGTTCCTTGATGCGGCTACCATGGGCAATGTTTCCTTTGAGCCGTTTGAGCGCCTTGGCGATTTTGTCAGATATGAGACTTCTACGCCTGAAGAGGCAAAAGAGAGAGTCAAAGATGTTGATGTCCTTCTTATTAATAAAGTGCTTGTAAATAAGGAACTTATTGATTCGGCACCAAATCTCAAGCTGATCTGCATTGCAGCTACAGGTGTCAATAATATAGATGTGGAGTATGCTTCTTCGAAAGGTATACCTGTCCGTAATGCTGTTGGGTATTCTACTGATTCTGTAGTTCAGTCTACATATATGCATATATTATCTCTTGTTGGAGGAAGCCAGTATTTTGATGATAGCGTGAAGTCCGGTTCTTATTCACGTAGCGGTATGTTCACTGATCCGAATTGGAACTGGTGGGAGCTTGCTGGCAAGACAATAGGAATCATAGGTCTAGGAAACATCGGTAAGAAGGTGGCGCATATAGCTGAAGCCTTCGGTATGAAGGTATGCTATTTCTCGACTTCCGGTACCGGACATTGCAAAGACTATCCTTGCCTTCCTTTGGAGGAACTTCTAGCACAGTCCGATATCGTATCCATCCATGCCCCTTTGAACGAACGCACCAACAGACTTGTCGGCGCAAAGGAGTTGGCGATGATGAAGCCTTCGGCTTACCTTGTGAACATGGGCCGTGGTGCCATAGTGGTTGAGGAAGACCTGGCAGCAGCCGTGGATAACGGCGTGATTGCTGGTGCTGGTATAGATGTCTTTGTGACTGAACCGATTCCGGAAGATCATCCATATCTGAAGATGAAACATCCTGAGCGCATGAGACTGGCTCCACACGTGGCATGGGCCAGCGTTGAAGCCCGTGAGCGTCTTGTCGGTATCATGGCTGACAATATCCGTAAGGGCTGGTAGACAAATAAGGGTATTCGTGCTCCCGCAGGTGTCGAATTATTGATGAGAATCCTTGGGTCAAGCAGTTGTTGGAACGAATTGTGAAAGATAAAAACAGAGGGATGAGATAGTCAGTCTTTCGACTCATCCGTTGTCGCTACTTCTCGATACCCCAATATCTTCTATAGTGACTGCGGACTTTTTCTACCTTACCAAAACGAATGCGTGTGTACGCTCTCACTTTGATAAGCACAGGGTAAACAATCTTGACAGTTGCCCTGACCTCAGTGTAATGCGTTCTCTTAAACATGATTGATATTTTTGCAGCGTAAAGAACGATTAGAAAGAGGTTCTTGGGATGGTCGATGTGTTACAGTATGCCATCCCTCTGTTCGGTATAAGAAAAAGAAAAGACATCATTGGGGTGATGTCTAATCTATAAGGGTTGCTGCAAAATCAACCATGTTTCTAGTGCAAAGGTATGAAGATTTCTCAATCCTGCAATACAATCTGCAAATTTTCCGCACCTTTAACAAAGTAGGTCTGATAAAATATTGCGATATTTGTATAGTTAACACTTATGACTATGTCTTATATTTTCAAAATCAAACTTAGAGGTCTAACTAAGCCATCTGTATGGAGAAGAGTTTCTGTGCCAGATAATTTTACTTTCGCGGAATTCCATCTAATCATTCAGGCCGCTTTTGGTTGGGGGAATTGTCACCTGTATGAATTTGTAGATAGTCTATTCAGACCTAAATGTAGAATCGCCGAAAGTTCGCATTTTGAATTTTGTGACGAAGATGATGTGCAAAATGCAGATGAGACTATTATATCTGGCTATTTTAAGTCAGTTGGTGATAAGTGTGTTTATACCTATGACTTTGGTGATGGTTGGGAGCATGATGTTGTATTGGAAGGTGTGGAAAATGATGGCAAGAGTGATCCGGAATGTATAAGTGGTAAAGGATTGTGCCCTCCTGAAAATTGTGGCGGAATTTACGGATATGAAAGGCTAAAAGAACTTGCGAAAGTTGATTATATTTCACCTGAAGATGAAGAATTGTTTGAGTGGTATGGTTTTGATTATGATTGTTTTGATCCTGAATATTTTGATTTGGATGAAGCGAAATTTGCTGTTTCAAACTGGGATATGATGGATTACCATTCACAATCGGATGATGAAGATGCTGGGGAGGATAATATACAGAAACTCGTTGATAATGCGGCTGAAATACTTATGTCTGGATCTGTGTGTTATGTTGACTATCAGAATAATATCTGCCAGACAAATAAGTTTAAGAATATGGGACCATATTGTGTCAGATTAAATCCTCCGACGAAGAAACAATATATTGCTTTCTTGAAGACAGTAATTCAATGTATTCCAAAGAAGGAGTCCAAACTAAGGGCCTCTCTTTCTTTGGCGTTAAACTCACAAAATCCATATGAAAGTTTTGATGAGATATTGTCTGTGACTCCGTATGCGACAGATTGGAATGCAGATAAATATCAGTTCCATGCAGAAAGGGTATCATCAAAGGCTCTAGAGGTTATATCGAAGTCATTTTCTTTATTTCAATAAATTCGGGCGGAGTGGACATTCTGGGTGATGAAACCCTTGTAATCAATTGATTTTCTTACATTTGTGAAGATTATCATTGATATGCTTAAAAAAATGCTTTTTCTGTGGGTCTAAAAATGTGGTCAGGAATGGCCTGAGAGGCCGCACCCAACGGTACAAATGCAAAGATTGTGGCCGTCGTTTTGATGGCGGTATTCGACGAGATAAATCTCAAGTTATTACTGATTATGTAGAGGGTAAGCAAACTTTGGAACAGCTTGCCGTCAAATATGGTGTCAACGAGCGAACAATACGGCGGGATCTTGAAGGTATGCGGTATGTCTACAAGATTGCCAAGTATAAGGATGTCACCATACAAATGGATACGACATATTGGGGTAGGAACTTCGGGCTCATGGTCATCAGAGATGCTCTCAGAGGCAATGTTCTGTGGCATAAATATGTTCGTCATGAAACAATTGCTCAATATATTGAAGGTGTTGATTGGCTTAAGAGCAATGGATTCCATATCTATGGTGCTGTGATTGATGGCCTGAAGGGACTTGCTCAAGCATTAAAGCCAATCAAAGTTCAGATGTGTCAGTTCCACCAGATGCTGATTGTTCGTAGATATCTGACGCAAGATCCTGATTTAGAGGCATCTCAAGAGTTGCTTAATCTAATAAATATTATCACCAAGACTGATAAGGAGAGTTTTATTGGAGCGTTCAATGACTGGTATGAAAAGTACAAGGACGTAATAAATGAACGTGTCCATGATAGAAGAATCAAGCGACACACTCCTCCATATATGCGTCCTAAACTTCGCAGCGCATATCTAAGTATCAAACGAAATATGCCATTGCTATGGACCTTCTATGATCACCCTGAAACAGGACTTCCAAATACGAACAATGCGCTAGAAGGTCTCTTCTCAGATCTCAAAACAAAAGTAAGAGTGCATAGTGGCATCAGCAAGGAACATCGAAAGAAACTTCTAGATGAATATATCAAGCGACATTATTGAGACGGTCACCGTCGCCGGAATATACGACCTCCGGCGACTACAGATCAAGCGCTGCGGGCGGCTCGGCCTAAGGGCCGTCCTCGCGCTTGACTGTTGCCCAGTTATCACCCGAAATGTCCACATGGAACTTTTTTAGAGAAATCTATCACCCCAAATGTCCAGGTGACC
>CANBDX010000098.1 GCA_947367315.1 uncultured Bacteroidales bacterium
AACGCCTAATTTATGTACCACCGTGTCAAATTTTCGTCATTTTTTGTCACGGTGGTCCGACCAAAAGTTATGAAATCAATATTAGATGTCAGACCACAGTTGCATGATGCAATTTGGGATGTCGCAGAAGTTGCAGGCTATCTCTGGGAGAAAGGCTGGGCAGAAAGGAACGGCGGAAACATCACCGTCAATATCACAGAATATGTAGATGACTTTATGCGTTCGATGCCGGCAATATGCGAACCAAGGGCCATTGGAACCACACTCCCGCATCTGAAAGACACATGGTTTTACTGTAAGGGTACCCAGAAACGTATGAGGGATCTGGCAAATGCTCCAATGCAGAATGGTTCAATAATAAGGATTACAGATGACTGCGCCCACTACGAGATCGTTGCAGATCACCCTGTTGCTCCGACTTCAGAACTTCCTTCTCACCTCAGTGTCCACAACTATCTCCTTGCGAAAGGTTCTCCATACCGCGCATCACTCCACACTCATCCAATCGAACTCGTGGCAATGACACACTGCCGCAAGTTCATGGAAAAAGATGTGGCAACCAAGCTGCTCTGGTCGATGATTCCTGAGACCAAGGCATTCTGTCCACGCGGACTGGGAATGGTTCCGTACCTGATGCCAAGTGGAGTGGAACTGGCAGAGGCTACAATCAAGGCCATCGATGATGACTATGATGTAGTGATGTGGGAAAAGCACGGAGTCTTCGCAGTCGATACAGACATCATGTCTGCCTTCGACCAGGTCGATGTCCTCAACAAGGCTGCACTCATTTATATCGCCTCAAAGAACATGGGATTTGAGCCCGAAGGCATGTCCGACGCCCAGATGAAGGAACTCTCAGATACTTTCGGTCTGCCGAAATAACATTATTTTAAAATAATTGAAAGTTGAACCGGTAATGATGTCAAAGCATCAAGCCGGTTTTTACTTTCTCTGCTATTTCCTCTCCCTTGATGTGGGCGAGGATAGTCAGACCGAACTCCTGGGCCCAGCTTCTTGCCGCTGATTTCCGGTATAAACAGCTAAAGACCTGACTGATAGTCTTGGAAGAGATTTCAATTCCAATGTTTAGGTATAGGTTTTTGTCGGATTGCATAACTGACAAGTCTGTGAAAGTGTCGTTTCAAACCATCTTCCGTATTATAAAAAAAAGAAAAAGTTATAAAAAAGAGAAAAACCTGTCATAAGAAAGAGAAAAATCTGCATGTGACTGTTTGAAATCCTCTTGACAAAGCTTAATTTTGCGGGTACGGGGAATCATAGATTTTTACAAAGAGGTGTATAGTGCATTATAAAATTTATGATTCAATGGAAACGGATATGAAAATTGGCGGAAGCGTCAAGGATGCTGAAGCCGCCGGGCAGGAGCCAAAGGAGTTTGTAAACCTGACATATGATTCGGGTTTCAAGATTGTATTCGGAACAGAGGGGAAGAGCGAGCGTCTGCTGATACTGTTGCTGAACCGTCTGCTTGGTATGAAGATAGTCAGTGTGAAATATCTTCCGACTGAGCGTCTTGGGCTGACTGAAGATGAGAGCCGTTCCTTCTTTGATGTCTATTGCAAGGATAGTTCAGGCCGCCGGTTCTTGATTGAGATGCAGATGTGGACGCAGCATTACTTCCATAAGCGGGCAGTGTACTATTCCTCTTTGTCTGTGCAGGACCAGGCGCGTGTGGAGAAGGAATCGCAGAAGCAGCGTGGTCGGCCATGGGACTATTATTTTGCTCCGGTATTTCAGGTGAGTTTCTTGAACTTTCCCAATACGATTGTAGAATCAAAATCAGACGGAAATCCCTACATATCGCATTACGTGTACAGGAGCAAGGATACGGGACGCGAGTTGGGCGATGACACTAACATCATATTCATCGATCTTCAGAAATTCCGCAAGAGTTTCGATGAATGTGATGACATGTGCGAGAAATGGCTCTACAGTATTCGTAATATGCATCTGCTGAGGAAGTGTCCTGAAGGTGTTGAAGGAACGGAACTTGAAGAATTATATAGGGAGGCTCACTATGCTGCCTGGCCTCCCGAGAAACGCGCTATTTACGAAAAGTACATTATGAACAGGAACGATTACGAAAATATCCTCTATGAACGTTATGAGGACGGTTTCGCAGAGGGACTGGAAGAAGGACTGGAGAAAGGTAGGGAAGAAGGTCTTTCGATAGGGGCCAGGATTGAACGTCTCGGTTTGGCAAGAAAACTTCTTGACAAGGGAATGTCTGTTCAGGAAGTCTGTAAACTTACGTCTCTGGAAGAATCAGACCTAAAAGATGCCATCTAGTGTTCGCTGTCGACACAGACATCATGTCGGCATTCGATCAGGTGGATGTATTAAATAAGGCGGCTCTGATATACATAGCCGCCAAGAATATGGGTTTTGAACCGGTAATGATGTCAAAGCATCAAGCCGGTTTTTACTTTCTCTGCTATTTCCTCTCCCTTGATGTGGGCGAGGATAGTCAGACCGAACTCCTGGGCCCAGCCCGGGCCGCGGCCTGTGATCATATTGCCGTCCTTTACCACTCCTTCCTTGACATACTCAGCTCCCTTGCTTACGATTGCCTCCTCGAAGCCGTCGTAGCAGGTCATCTTCTTGCAGCTGATTTCCGGCAGGAGAGTAAGCACTACACTCGGTGCCGCACAGATGGCTGCCACTGTGCCTCCTTCTGCATAATGCTGCTTCATGATGTCCATCAGCTTTCCGAACGCCGCCAGGTTAGCAGATCCGGGCATACCTCCCGGAAATATCATCACGTCAGAAGGCAGGCATGGTCCGAATGTGGTTGATGCCTTGAACTCGCCGAAGGCCATGTCTGCAACCACCGGAATACGGTTGGAACTTGTCACAATCCTGTCGTCATATATCGATACGGTTTTGACGTTCACGCCTCCTCTGCGGAGCATGTTCACTGTTGTGAGGGCCTCGGAAATCTCAAATCCGTCAGCCAGAAAAATGTATGTGCCTTTCATATTTCGGTTTGTATGGTTGTTTTAATGTTGTTGGTTATGTTATAGTCCCCAGTCTTTAGCATTGTAGCTGTCCTTCGGCGCCTGAGGTACATTTGGGAAGTAGGTGAAGCCTGTGATTTTCTCAAGGTCGCTGACAGACATCAGGTCTTTTGCGCTGACCTTTGTCCCCTTGGCGATTTCGTGGCTTCTTACGAAGGCTGCGCACATGATTTCGTCACGCTTGCATTCCGAGAGCGGTTTTCCCGTGTTGCCTTTCTTTGTCCTCAGAAGGATATAGTAGAACATTGAAGGGCGGGTTACATCGCTGCGTCCTCCGAAAGAGATTGTTGCAGGTTTGCCTGTGTAGCCATATCCGTCTGTGAATGTCTTGAAATGTGTGCCTATCACCACATACAGGGTGTCGCTGCACACTTTGCCGTCGACCCAGTCTTCAAGTGTGTTCCAGCCGCCTCCTCCCGTGTTGAATGAGCTGGAATACTGAGGCGCGATGTTGGTGTAGTAGAACACCTGCCTGTTTGTCGCTGCCGATGATGTCCTTTCCGCCGAACCGAGCATGTGTCCTTTGTTGCATCCGCCTCCGGTACTCTTTGAATTGTACTGTATGCCGGAAGGTATGCTCGGGTCCTTGCCGTAGGCGTCTGTCCTGTCTGTTGCCTTGGTCTGGTACATCGCATGTCTTGGAGCTGCCACCCATACAGGGCAATGGTGTTCTGCACTGAAACATACAGTATAGTTACGTGCCTTCTTTCCTCCTGGACCTGTCTCATTGCCGGCACACATGTGGTGTGCATAATATAGGTCGCTGTCCTTGGTGTCAATTAGATAACTTCCCGACTGTGAATAGCTTATGGCAGGCAGTTCATACCATCCGTATTTCCCGCTCTGGCCAGGCACCGGTGTCGGAATCTCTTCGTCATCGTCACCGCCTCCCGTATTGCCGCCAGAACCCGTATTATCTCCACCAGTATTGTCTCCACCAGTATTGTCATCGCCACCTGTGTTGCCACCGGTATTGTCGCCTCCAGTGTTGTCATCTCCTCCTGATGGTGGGGTCACGGTTCCGGTAGATGTGCCCCTTCTGTATAGGGTCAACTCCTCTTGGCTGCCGGTGTAGCAACGGAATATCTTGGCGCTGGCATTCCATTGAAGCCTATAGCTGCTATAGGCCACGTTCTTAACCCATACGCTACCACCATCTTTATATGAGAATGTCCATTTATAGTTGTCGCTTGATTGTGGTGAACTTGATGCATTTACAGAGTTCTTCCCACTTTCAAGACCCAGATAACCTATGCCTGCGACATTGATTGTGTAACCGGATTCGGATTTTTCCACCACGGCCTTGTACTGGTCTCCATCACTTGAGTGTATGCCCTGAGCTGTCATCGTAGATGAAATATCATGGCTGTATCCCTTGGTGTCACTATGGGAGTTCAGAACAAGTACAGTACCGCCGTTTGTATAGGTAATCAGATAATCACCGCTCCAGTCGCTGTAGTTCTCCTCGACCTCCACATAATAGGATTCAGTCACTGCCGGAGTCTCTCCACCCTCGTCCCCTTCTCCTGTTCCCTCGTTTCCGTTTCCTGACTCTCCGTTCTCTCCACCTTCGTTCCCGGTCCCGTCTCCTTCTGAACCACCCGGAGTCACCTCTGTCCCTTCTCCGTTTTCCTGTTCTGTATCAATGAATTCACATGCTGAGAATCCAACCAGCATCGAAAGCACTATTGCAATAATCTTCTTCATATCTTAAATCGAGTCTTGAACCCCACTAATCTTTTGCGAGGCACAGAAAGTACTATGGCATCTCGTGACCTATAATCAAGCAAATTTAGCAAACATTAATGATATAGCAATTATTTATTTGCCCTCCCTGAAACAAAAAGAACAGTGTGACTAAAAGTCTTAGGGTTGATTAGTCACACTGTTCTTTATCTGGAATAACACGCGTGTTTTGTTTATATAAACACCTTAGGCCCGAAATGGACTTCTGTCCGGGAATCCCTGTGTTTTTCCGGACGGCCCCCCTCTGAAATGTCTTCTGTCCGGGAATCCCTGTGTTTTTCCGGATGGCCCCCCTCTGAAATGTCATCTGTACGGGAATCCC
>CANBDX010000099.1 GCA_947367315.1 uncultured Bacteroidales bacterium
CACCACCTTCAATGCCTGTCGAGGTACAGATCTGATGAACATAATCCAAATGGGTATATTTGTAATCTACCATTGCGTGCAATTCTATCATACGTGCAAAGTCAGAGCAATAGAAAGCATCATCTTCGAGTTCCAACACAGACATAGCGCCATCATCCCAGAACTTCAGATTTGCTTGTACCACCACATCGTCGTCTTTCTCGTGTAAAGGCATGGTCTTGATTAGCTCATTCAGCATCTTTGTCCTCTCATACATTCCCTGAGTCATATTGTGCAACTGATCGTTGATTGTAGCGAAACGCGTCACTTCCTGAGCGGTACAATGATACTCAAAGAGGTTATTCAATGCCCAAGACCTTTTACTTAGGAGAGCTTCCAGAAGATCATACTCCGCTGGAGCAATATCACGTCGTCTTGTATTAAGGTCAAGCACGTCACCGGAGATGGAAAGAATATCTTTCTCGATTTGCTGCACAAACCGCTGTAGTAAAGCGACTTTAATATCTCCTGAAAACAAGTTGACGATGGCATCGCCTTGCTCATCATACATCTTGTAGATACTCCAATCAAAAGAATATCCTTTATAGTGTCTTCCCATAATTAATCGGA
The DNA here is from genome assembly GCA_947367315.1 of uncultured Bacteroidales bacterium. Classification (GTDB taxonomy): domain Bacteria; phylum Bacteroidota; class Bacteroidia; order Bacteroidales; family UBA932; genus Cryptobacteroides. The sequence continues at coordinate 610 of CANBDX010000099.1, forward strand.
TTTAAAATTGTAATGTTCCCGTCATTCAGTGTTAAGGCTTTATTAATGAAACGCATGGACCTCTCATTAAGAGGGCAATGATCCCAAAATATGACTTCTTTAAGGACTGAATTATTACTGATTGCTATCTCCTTCATTCTACTGCTGCCGCAATCTAGATACCATAGCTTGTCACATTTGGAGAGGTCTAATCTTTCTTTATTATATCCTCTTATTTCGAGCTGTTCCAAGTCTTGATTCTGTGTCAGGTCAAGAATCATTTCATATGCATCATGGATAGATAATTCCTTTAGAGATTTATTGAAACGGGTATCTATCTTATTTACCGGTCCAGTAAGATGCAGACTTTCAAGTTCCGGACACTTGCTCAGATCCACTTCACAAATAGCCATATCTATGCATCCTGTGTCAAAACTCATGATATTGTCCCCAGATGAACTGATCACCACTTCAAAGACATCTCCTGACTTTTTACATCTACTCGGATACACATGTGATACATGCTGTGATAAGACCTCATACGGATGTGCCTTAATAGAGGATGTGTGTCCATCTCCCCACTCAATCCGACATGAACCTCCTCTAGGTGCGACAGATACATGTCCCACATCCCCTTGAGTCCAGTCAATCGCTTTTACTGTCATTCTTATTGTTCCCATACGTTTTCAGACCTAGATTTGATTATATTGGTCAATGAATTATTTCCAGCCAGTAATTCCGGAAGCATGCTGGACAAGAAATCTTTTATACTATTATAGATAGATGGTCCAGCGTTTCCGTCATCATATTCCCACATGTATTTGGAGTATAGTTTAAACTTACAGGCACCCGTAAAGTATGGATTTGATAAGTTGAGATTGAATGCACAGACTATCCCCTTGCATGTTTCACTGACAAATAACTTGGTCTTAAAATAATCAGACATCACTTTTGTGATAGCTTTCCTAAAAGCAGTGAGATGAGTACCTCCTTGGGGAGTATAATGGCCATTGACATAGCTCCTGATGTCTTCCTCTTGATTGTCCGTATGGGTAAAGACGATTTCAAAGTCATCATTGTATATATGAATCGGTTCATAAAGTGGAGCAGATGAAATATATTCGCTTATCATATCATGAAGTCCATTTTCATATATAAAGGATTCCCCATTCAAGATAATTCTGAGTCCACGCCTTAAATAGCAATATTCTTTAATGATTTCCCTGACTATATCCATCCGATAAGCAAAATTTGCAAACACATCAGAATCTGGCTTGAACATTACTCTAAGACCATCTGCTTCTGTAGTGATCATTCTTTCGCTGCTTATTAGCTTTCCTCTGGAAAAACACATTACCTGGCATTCTCCTCCTCGATATGAAACTATGGTGCAGGATTCAGAGAGTGAAGCTACTACCTCAAGCCCTACCCCAGTAAGTCCTATAGATTTACCTTTATGGTAACTTTTCTTATCCATGGAGGTACTTACCACACGAATGATTTGATCGAACGGGATTCCCCGACCAAAATCCCTTATTGACACTTGGCCATCATAATCTATATCAATGATAATTTCTGTCCCATATCCATCTGTAAATTCATCTACAGAGTTATTGACTATCTCACGGAGTAAAGTGTATATACCATGATCTGGTTCCGCACCATCTCCAATCATTCCGATATACATACCTGGTCGCAACCTGATATGCCCAATAAGTTCCATATTCATATGCTCTTAATTTTAATCATCCAGTGCAAAGAAAGACATTGTTATTGCAGAAATCCGGCAGTTGGCAAGAAACGGTTAAAGTCTCATGACTGCTGTTTTTATGCAGTGAGACATTGTTATGGAGGTCTTCAAAAGACGAAAGAAACGCAATCGGGCAAAGAGGATGAGGGATGCACGTCAGGAAAGGCAGATGGTTCAATATGGCGATGAACATACTTACAGATCACGCACGAATACTTCGGAAGACAGGGCACAATACATTATTGGACTTATTGACAAGTACAGTGATATTGATTTCTCAATGTACGATAGTATAACAGCCATTGCCACGACGTCGCCGGGATATCCTTTCTCTAAAGAGGAGAAAACACTGTTGCAGGACTATTTCAGTTCAAAGCAGCGATTCAAGCGGATGCAGATAGTATTTGGTAGTGATCCATCTGTCAATTCTCATCAGATGACACTATTGATGATTGTTTCAAAAGATTGACATAATTAAAAGACATGGACGAACAGACGAAGAAAAACATTTACAAAATCCTCGAACAGGCAAAAGTTCTTGAGGAACTTATGAAAGAGGTGGAATTACCTTTAAGCAAGCAACAACTCAGTAATCTTAAAATTGAAGACTATCATATAAACAAAGCATTGTGTTGGGTTGACTGTATCAGTAGTGTTATCTCACGTATAGATTCTGCTTTACATCACCCGGAGGAATATATTTAGCAGATAAAGAAAAGGTCGTTATCAAGATAATCATCCAGATGACAACTTATACCAGTAAGTCATTTATGGAATAATCGGATCTCCACAGAACTTCTTGCGTGAGCAGTCCTTGCAGCGGAACCCCGCCCAGACTGAATCGAAGTGTTCTATGGCAGCATCAAGAAGGCTTGGTTCATCAGTAAGGATTCCTGCCTCGAAATTTCTTGTCTTGGCGCTCTTCATACCGATGCCGGCACCGGTGAGATTTGCAGAACCTACATAGACTTCATCAAGGTCGAAGATCATCATCTTAAAGTGTACACGTGGGCATAATGCTCTTTCAAGCCTCTTCGATAGAATTGGGTATCTGTCGAATTCCTCGCGTAAGATCGGTCCCGGTTCCTTTGCGTGTATAAGCCTGACTTCCACTCCCCTATTGAGCAGTTCTGCTAGGATTGCAAGAAACGGTTCAGATGAGTTCCCGACTTTGACATGAAGGTCCTTTATGTCAGCAGTGCCTATCCAAAGCGACTTCTTTACAGATGCCACCTTGGATAGTACTTCATTATAATGCTGGACGTCAGCAATGTACTTGACATAAGACATAGGACAAAGTTAGAAAATATCTACATATTTCCTGATATCCCTTTCGCGGCCAAGGAAGGTTACTGCAGCAGCCTTCAGTCCTCCTCTACGGTTGTCCTCCTTCTCCCATATCCCGTTGTGGGTTGCGAATCGTGTCAAGTCATTGTACAAATCCCACACATTCCTGCTGGACATAACTTCGTGTGCTCTGCTGTGCGATATGTCATGGCCACTGTCAGCATATGCCTGCAGGTCTCTCCTATAAGGCGATATCACTTCGGCAGTCTGTTCATCTACACCATATGCATCAAGAAGTTTTGACACGTACTTCAATTCACCCATAGACGCACGTGTATCAATGGCAGTGAGAGCCTTCCTTCTGAAAGATTCAAAAGATGATTCCAGAAGATTACCCTGTGAAGGCAGATTCAAGATACGGCCAATCTGAGTCGGTTCCAATGAGTTCGTTCTTGCGGATGGAGTTGCTATCTTCTGTATCTGTCCGTTGACACACACCAGCCTCACGAAATAATTACCGATTTCAACTTCTCCTTGATTCCATCGCATATATAGGGAATCAGTCATAAAATCCTCGTCAGGTGCAATCTGTTTTACCATAGGATTAACGCTGTCCATATAGATGGTCAATCCGTTTCCATAGGTTCCGGACCTCTCAAATTCCTTAGGAAGATATCCATTCTTGTCCATGAACATCTCCGCAAAGTCAAAGAATGTCTCTGCCGTAATCATCTGATCCTTGATCGGAACAGCACTTACGACACGTTTCGTTTCAGGGTCTCCGATCAATGCCAGTTTTACTGGTTTGCTGATGGAATTCGCGGCGGCGAGGTAATTTCTGAAGTCGCGTATTCCGCTTTCACCGGAGGCCTTACGAATTATCAAGGCCTGTTCCTGTGTCAGTCCTATGAATTTATCCAGCTGAGAGGAGACAAAGGGGTTCACTTGCACCTTTGCTTCTCCGATCTGGTAGAAGTCCTCTCCGATGAAGGATATCTCTTCTCTTCTGAATAGCCTTGCCGGCATTTCCTTGGAAAGATAATCTTTCCTGTAAGCATAGAAGTCGCTCGTTGTCATTGTGTGTCCGTATTTATACTGTTAAACAAAAGGTCAAATTGGTCTGCCAGGTTTCTGATGCTGTTTGCAGCATTGGACTGGAGTCTTCTGATCTGCTGGTCATTTCTATATCTTTCCTCGTTATAAAAGACGTCACCGGTCGCCCCCAGGTCGTAATATAGCCTCACTCCAACGTCTCCTCTTCTGTGTTTAGTGAATACCGCATAGCGGTCTGAATATATGTTCTTTGGGTTTTCCAACCTCAGCTCCATCATAGCTGTTA
>CANBDX010000100.1 GCA_947367315.1 uncultured Bacteroidales bacterium
GTAAGTATCTCATTAACAGATACTACCAACCTTAAAGACCTCTTTGCAAAACCTAACTACAATATTGTCAATGAACTTGATGGTTCTACCGAACCAAGTTTGTTTTAATTGTTAAACTTTATAATAATCGTCCGGAACTTTTACCGGACAGCAATGTAATTGCATAATGAGCAAGAATGGTTCCATGTCTTCTATTTTACCGATACTTTAGGAAGATCGCTCCATCTTGTAGTGTAATGAGGGGACTGCTTCTGGCTTGTCGTCCTTATATGGCCGCTTCCCTGAACGGCCAGTCTGACTGCTCCATCCCCATACATGCGGTTGATGGCATCCAGGGCGGAGGTTATTTTATGCTCCTTCTCGATGGCTTCCGTGTCTTCAAAAAGGGAATGTACGATTTCTCCTTCGTCCTGGATTCCGGAGGCTATTACTCCAGCCTTCTTGTATCCGTACCCATGTCTGAACAGTTCCCGTGTCGCCTGAACAGCACCGGAGACTATTGTCCTCTGTTCTGCGGTCGGAGTGTTGAATGAGACCAAGGCGCTGGAATGTGTCTGAGGAAGGTTTTCCTTGAAACGGTTGGTGTATGCGAATACAGCCATCTCACCTGTCACGGAATGTTGTCTGCGCAGTTTCCCGGCCATGGAGGAAGCGAAGTTGGCTATCTGTTCCTGCAGTTCCTTCAGGTCGTATATTTCCGATGAGAAGCTCCTGGATACGCATATGGACTGCTTTGCCTCGAATCCGTCCTCGAACTCGATGCAAGGGATGCCTTGAAGTTCCTTCCATGTGCGCACACCTGTTATGCCCATCATATTCCGGACTGCAGATTCCGGCAGCTGGATGAAGTCATATGCAGTCTTTATATATCGATCATGCAGCTTCACTGCTGAGCGTCTGCCTATCCCCCAGACATCTTCAATAGGAAATTTCCGAATCACCTTCTCTATGTCCTGAGGCCTGTGCATATAGCATCCGCCCTTGAGCCGGGGATATTGCTTGCATAGTTTTGAGGCAATCTTTGCCAGGGTCTTTGTCGGAGCTATGCCTACAGACACCGGAATGGATGTCATCTTCCAGCATCTGGCTGAGATTTCCTTCGCGTATTGATCGAAGTCGATGTTCTCCAGGCCGCGCAGGTCCAGGAACGCCTCGTCGATCGAATAGACTTCCACTGACGGGGCATATTCTTCAAGGACCCAGCGTACTCTCTGCGACATGTCTCCATATAGGGCCATGTTTCCCGAAAAAACCGCGACACCGTGCTTCTCTACCAGGTTCTTTATCTTGAAAAACGGGTCTCCCATCCTGATGCCGAGAGCCTTTGCCTCATTGCTTCGCGCAATGGCACACCCGTCATTGCTGGACAGGACAATGACAGGCTTTCCCTGCAGGTCCGGTCTGAAGACTCTCTCGCAGGAGACAAAGAAATTGTTGCAGTCGGCAAGGGCAAACATTTGATTTACATTTTCTTGATTACCCATGTGACGACACCCCAGATGATGAAGTTGTTTTCTGCTGTGACTTCTATGGGTCTGTATGTGGAATTACTCTCATTGGCTGGCACAAGGCGGGCGCTGTTCTCGCCGATCTCGACTCTCTTGACAGTGTACTCTCCGTCGATATAGCATACTGCCTTGCAGTTGTTGTAGGGATCGACAGAGCGGTCCACGATGATGATATCGCCTTCATCCATGCCGGCATCTACCATGGAGACCCCGTCCACCATGAAGAAAAATGTGGATGACTTATGACGGACAAGAAGCCTGATAAGGTCAAGCTTCTCGTGTATGTCTTCTGCAGGAGAGGGGAATCCGGCCTTGATACTGCCCATCAGTCCGCTCTCGTAATTGCTGTCTTCGTCAATGCTGTGAGGTAGGAATTCATTCATATCATCACAAAGATAGATAATTTTTACATGCAATCATCCGTATGTTCACATGACGGCCTCTTCATGTAATAGGCATCCCGCGGGGAACCGTCTGCAAGGTGTATGACTCCGCATGGCGAGAATCCATATTTTGCAAGGATATGGTGCATTATGCTGTTGTCCCTATGGGTGTCGATTCTGATGACATTATATCCTTCAGACAAGATGTATTCAAAAGCCCAATCTAACATCTTTTTCGCTATGCCTCGCCCGGGAGAAGATGTAGCGATGCGGTGTATCACATAATAAGGATCATCATCGGGCCATTCCCCCTGGATTATGGCATATGTAGGATCGGGCCCAGGAATAAGGGCCATGGTTCCGAGAATTTCATGTCCGTCGTCCAGAACATAGCAGTTACCTGCTCCGATGTCTGCCGACACAACCTCTTCGGCAGGATATCCTCCGTCCCATTGGGTGAGGTTGCCGCTCTCTCTCATGATCTTCCTTGCTCCTTCAAAGATCTGCATCAGGTCTTCAATATCGGAATATGTTGCGGGTCTTATAGTCATCCATTATTGTCTTAAAGCCGTAAAGATAATCATTCTGAATGATTTGGACATAATTGCATGAAATAATACTTAGCGAGGATTATATGACATGGTATGCCATGCCGCAGACGCGTGAGCAGATGGTCAGTCGTATTGCTGCTGCAGGCACACACTTCCAGCCAGGCAGCGCATTCCGATATTGCAATGCGGGATATATCCTGCTTACGTATATTCTGGAGGAGGTCTATGCAAAGCCGTTTGCGGAAATTCTTGAAGAAAAGATAACACGTCCTGCCGGTCTGGCTCATACTCGTTTTTCTTCTGAGATTGATCCGCGGCAAGGTGATGCCCTCTCGTATAATCTTATCGGCGAATGGGTTCCGGCAGCTGAAACTCAGGCGTCCGTTGCCTTGGGGGCAGGTGCTTTATCATCAACGGCTTCGGATCTGGTCAAGTTTGCAGACGCACTTGATGAGGGATTCTTCGGACACGGGATTATGGAGAAGATGAAGCAGATGAAGCAGATGAAAGATGGCTACGGACGCGGCCTGATGGATATTTCCAATGGTGATAGCAAAGGTTACGGCCATACCGGAGGAATAGACGGCTTCGTATCGTTGATGGCGGTCTTTGTTGATACTGTGGTGTTCTGCTCAAACGGAATGGATTTCCATGCGCAGAGACATTGAATGCATTCAAACAGTTCTCTCCTGACCGGGCGCAAGGAGTCCCTCCCTGCGATTACTGATTAAGCGCAGAGTTGTATGTAATTCTCATGTCTATTAATGATGCTGCCTATACTGATTGCTGATTGCGTTTGCATATTGAGGCATTGAAATGTTTCAGAGGTCGTGGAAATTGATTATTTTTGTCGAAAACTAAAATATATGACAAGTAATGGCTATCTGCCCTCCAAGCCGAGGTATGAGATTCTGGATGGACTTCGTGGTGTCGCTTCCGTAATGGTCGTCCTGTTTCACATCTTTGAGACCTACTCCAAAGGTCCGGCCTATCAGATAATCAACCACGGATATCTGGCCGTGGATTTCTTTTTCGTCCTTTCCGGATTCGTGATAGGATACGCATATGACGACAGATGGGACCGGATGACGACATGGGGATTCTTCAAGAGGCGTCTGGTAAGACTCCATCCTATGCTCGTGATGGGAACTGTCGTGGGGGCATGTCTGTATTTCTTCGGACAGTGCGAACAGTTCGGGCTTGAAGGCTATGCTTCCGGCTGGAAGTTTCTGCTGGCCTTTGTGCTGGGACTTTTCCTGATTCCTTGCGGCAGCGGTCTTGATGTGCGGGGCTGGGGCGAAATGAATCCTCTGAACGGACCTCAGTGGTCCCTCACCTTTGAATATGTAGCGAATATTCTATATGCCTTTGTCTTCCGTAGATTGGGAAAGGAGGCTCTTGCTGTTCTTACCGTATTTGCTGCGTTTCTTACTTTGGACCTCTGTCTGAACCTGAATGTGTTCGGCCTGCTTACTCCAGAGCGTGACTCACAAATGTATACAGTCATAGGAGGCTGGAGCATTACTGCAGAACAGCTTTATGTAGGCTCTACGCGTCTGCTCTATCCTTTCCTCAGCGGTCTTCTCCTGTCGCGTGTCGGCAGATTCATAAATGTAAGAGGAGGATTCTGGTGGTGCTCTCTCATGCTTGTACTTGCGTTTTCACTGCCGTGCATAGGAGGCGAAGGCAGCATCCTCAATGGAGTGTATAATGCGGCATGCATACTGCTCATATTCCCTGTGATTGTAATGATCGGAGCAGGCAGCCATATCAAGGAAGCCAAGAGTGCGAAGATATGCACATTCCTTGGTGAGATATCCTATCCTCTGTATATCACGCATTATCCGATAATGTACATGCAGATGAACTGGGCATGGAACAACCCTGATGCTCCGCTCTATGCTCACATTGTCGTTGCGGCTTCCACTGTTCTGCTTTCGGTAGGTCTTGCATATGCATGCCTGAAACTGTATGACATACCGGTACGCAGATGGCTTGCTGAGAACTGGCTTAAACGGAAGTAAATCATACTCCAGACCAGGAGAAATGGCTCGCCGTCATTCAGGTGCCGGTAACCAAGCAGTAATGATTGTCTGATTGGGCAACATCGATGCAATACCCTTCAGTTCGGCAAGTTTCCGGCTTACAACAGTAAAAACAAGGGTAAATATACTTATACCGTCACAAAGATTAAATTGACATTATTGACTGATTGCAACTGAACAAGAATGATCACATCGATAACTATATTTATGAGACAATAAGACACAAAAAAGAGACACCCCCGAAAGGATGTCTCGTAGTGAACAGTCGAAGTTGGGAGGGATTTAGTTTTTCAACCGTCCCTCCCTGCGATTACTTATTAAGCGCAGTAGCAACGTCAACCGCACAAGCAACTGTACAACCTACCATAGGGTTGTTACCGATGCCGAGGAATCCCATCATCTCAACGTGTGCTGGAACTGATGAAGAACCTGCGAACTG
>CANBDX010000101.1 GCA_947367315.1 uncultured Bacteroidales bacterium
AAATAAAATTCTCGAGGGGATGTATGTATACTTAATTCTCAGTAATATTGGAAATAAGCCTCTTTTTCAGTGGCGTCGGCGTATTTGCCAGCTGCGTTGTCCTGCACTACGCAAAGATCTTGGCTAGTCTGAAAATATAGAACGATGTTACTTTCGCATTGGGTGACTATCAAAGTTAAAAATTCACATAACTATCCCAGTATTAACCACTTATGCATATAGACCTGCGGCAATTGCCACAGGTCTATATGCATAACCGTCAGAATACCAAGTAGTTGAGTGATTTTTGCCTGATTCTCTTGTGTCGCGGTGCAAACTGTACTGAGCACCGCGACACAATAACAAAATTTATCAACCGACCTTTTCAGTTGATCCAAAACTTATAAAATTCAGAAAAAGTTGTTATAAAAAAGAGAAAAACCATCACCCGTCTGGAGGTGCGTGTCGAAGGTGAGACCGTGTGGCTGACACAGGAAAGTCTTGCTACACTTTTTGGTGTAAATCAACCGGCCATATCAAAACATATAAGTAATATATATAATAGCGGGGAACTGGAGAGGAATGGCACATATTCCATTTTGGAATATATGGGCAATGATGGGCGTCAGAAGTACTTTGTCAAATATTATAATCTGGACGTAATACTATCTGTCGGATATAGAGTGAACAGCAGGAATGCCATTCATTTTAGACGCTGGGCTAATGGTGTTTTGAAAGAATATCTTTTAAAGGGATATGCTGTAAATAATAGATTTATCGCTATTGAAAATCAGCTTAAAGAACAGAGACAGATACTCGACGCCCACGAAAAGAAAATAGACTTTTTTGTCCGGACGTCACTTCCGCCTGTGGAGGGAGTGTTCTTCGACGGCCAGATCTTCGATGCTTATGTGTTTGTGACTGACCTGATAAGGGCAGCTAAGAGACGTCTTGTGCTGATAGATAACTATGTGGATGAGAGCGTGCTGGTCATGCTGTCAAAAAGAGCGTCCGGTGTGACAGCTGAAATCCGTACTGGCAAGCTTTCCGAGCAGTTGAAGCTGGATATCCAGAAGCACAATAGTCAGTATGATCAGGTCAGCGTGGTCCGTACACAAAACATCCACGACCGTTTTCTGATCGTGGATGATGATGTGTACCATATCGGAGCCTCCTTGAAGGATCTCGGTAGGAAACTCTTTGCCTTCTCCCGGATGTCGGTTCCTGTGGAAATGCTCCTGCCGGAATGATAGAAATCGCAGTAGTTGCCCTACCTGATGAAGTTGGTCTGTATAGGTTTCTCCTTGACTGGGTCTGGGATGCCGGCGGCGCGTCCTGCTTCGATGCATTTAAGGAGCCAGGCCATGTTGCGGCCGAGCTCGCGCATAATCTGCATTCCCTCTTCGTCCTGGCGCACCTGGTCTGGGGTGTTGCCGTGGACCATGTTCCAGTATTTCGATGATACCACAGGCATCGACGAGATGGTGAAGTACTTGTTGATCTGGTCGAAAGCAGCTGTGGTGCCGCCTCTGCGGGCGCTTACTATGCCTGCTGCCGGCTTGTAACGGAACACCTTGCCTTTGCCATAGAAAGCACGGTCCATGAAGGAGGTGAGGGCTCCGGAAAGTGCGGCGTAGTGTACAGGACTTCCGAATACGAATCCGTCGGCTTCAGAGGCTTTGTCGAGGAATTCGTTCACCACGTCGTCCATGAAGCATCTCAGTGATGCGGGCTCTCCGTTAGGGCCTCTTTTGATGCACTGTGCACATCCGAGGCAGCCTGAGATAGGTTTTGTGCCAAGCCAGAAGATTTCTGTCTCCACTCCCTCAGCATTGAGTTCCTTTTCAACTTCCTGTAGAGCAGTATATGTACATCCTTCCTTATGAGGACTTCCGTTTACCAATAATACTTTCATATAATTTATCGTTTAGTTGTTTTTCTTTCCTTTCTCTGTCTTTCCGAGATTTCGTTCATCTTCACCAGGTGGTCTGTCGTGAAGTCGCCTTGAAAGATCATCATAGAGGTGCCCGGTCTGGTGACGTACATTATCATTTCATTGAATGACTCCCCGACCTGACCGTTTATATAAAGTATAGTCGTTGCATGGTCTTCCACGACTTCTGCAACTTTCGTGTAGCCGGCTAAAACCTTCTCGGCATCCGCCCTAAAATGTATTTCATCCATCTCGGATGCGTCTTCAATGGCGAATATATACATCCTGTCCAGATTGTCGGAAATGGCTACCACGGGACTCTTCTTCATGGCCCCCTTTGCCATCTTCAACATTAAACCTTCCAGCTTCATGTCCTTGATTCCTTTCATGTCCCTGTTGCTCTCCAGAAGTTGCACCGCAGGACTCTCCGCCGCCTTTTTTCCGTCAGCGGATGCATGCTGGCATATGGGAATCATCATGATTGCCAGCATAATCGTAAGCATATTTTTCATGCGCCTTTTCAACGCACTTATCATGCCAGTTTCAGGGTCAGGGAGATGAAGTCCTCTACGCTGAGACGTTCCGGACGAAGTTCGAATACCGGATCTGCTACAAACTCGGCAAGCTGCTCCTCCGACCATCCGAGGCGGTCTGCCTTTGCGCGGATGAGCGGCTTCAAAGAGTTTCGCAGCGTCTTGCGGCGCTGGTTGAATCCGGTCTTGACGACAGTCTTGAAGAGTGCTTCGTCGCAGCCCAGTTCCTTACGGTTGTTGCGCACAAGCCTGATGACTGCCGACTTCACCTTTGGAGGCGGATTGAATGCTCCTTCGCCCACGGTGAAGAGATATTCGATGTCGTACCATGCCTGAAGCAGCACGGACAGGATTCCGTATGTCTTTGTGCCTGGTTTCTCTGCAATCCGTTCAGCAACTTCCTTCTGGATCATGCAGACCACCTGAGGCACCTGCTCCTTGTAGTCAAGCACCTTGAAGAAGATCTGTGACGAGATATTGTATGGAAAGTTTCCTATGACGCAGAACTGTCCCGGGAAAAATCTCTCCAGTTTCAACTTGAGGAAGTCTGCCTCGATAAGCTTTCCGTTCACCTGTGGGAAATGTACCAGCAGGTAGTCCACGGACTCGGTGTCAATCTCCACCATCCTCAGGTCCACTTCCGGTCTCTGCAGGACATACTGCGTCAATACTCCCATTCCCGGGCCAACTTCCAGTGCCGGCATCGGGTTTGCTGCATCATAAACGGTATCCAGACCCGGACAAGGCACAATAAGCGCATCTGCAATCCTCTGTGCGATTGACAAGTCTGTCAAAAAATGCTGGCCAAGGGCCTTTTTTGCTCTAACTTCCATTTAATTTCTTTTAGCTCTGCAAAGATAACATTAGTTTCTTGTTTTTTGTCAGTACGCAACACATCGTTATAGAAATCTATTGCTGATTCGGTTCAAAACGGTGTCACTGACATGACGATGGAAGAAATCGATGAAGAAAGACGTCTATTCCGAGCAGAAAGGCGCAGGCCATGATAGCTTAGTTCGTTCCGATCCAGATAAGGACCATTCCGAGGAGGATCAGGCCGAGGTCGATGATTTTTGCCCGGAGATTGCGCTCCTTGAAGATGATGACTCCGCATGCGAACGAAATTATCACCGAGCTGCGGCGCACCAGAGACACTACGGAAATCATCGATGAGGAATCGTTCAATGATGTGAGATATGCAAAATCTCCGATGCATATGAATATGGAAATCAAAGGAATAGCCCAGTTCCATCGGAATGGGGTAGTCTTTGCACGTGTCGGATACCATATGACAGCACAGATGACTGTCATGATGAGCATCTGGTAGAAGTTGAACCAGGTTTGAGTGAATATAGGATTCAGCACCCTCATCACATGCTTGTCGTAAAGGCCGCTTATGGCTCCGGTGACAGCAGCAGCTGCTACACACCATATCCATTTGTTACGCTTGAAATCGATGTTTTCCTTCTTGCTGGAGAGGCTCATCAGGAAGATTGACGATATAGTCAGGAGCACTCCGGCCCATTGGTAGAGGTTGAGGCGTTCTCCGAAAATCAGCATTGCTCCCACCAGTACCATTACAGGCCTGGTTGCATTGATCGGGCCTACTATTGTCAGCGGAATATGCTTCAGACCGAAATAACCGCATATCCATGAAGTCAGGACTATGCAGGCCTTGAACAACACCATAAGGTGAGCTTTGAGTGTGATGGATAAATTATTGATACTCAAGCCATTGTCGATTGATAGTCCGGCATTATGTAAGGACGATGATGTCATAATCTGCTGACTGTCAATAATTTCAGCGTCACAGTGAAATGGCGCTGTATCCAGAAGGGTGCCGCTGAACCATCCGAAACCTCCGATATAATCTATAAGAAACGGCGAAAATATCAGAGTTGAGAACGCTGTGTTGAGAAACAGCACGGGGAGTACGGCGTTATTTTTAAGAGCAGCCTTTTTGGAGGCATCATAAAATCCGAGGAATGTCGCGGAGATAAATGCAAGTATCAGCCACATATGTCAGTTAAATTCATTTTGGGGCAGCAAATGTATTACAATTATTATTTATTTCGTACTTTTGTAAGATTTTATTAGCAGACAGTCGGACAGACTGCGGATT
>CANBDX010000102.1 GCA_947367315.1 uncultured Bacteroidales bacterium
GGAGTGTCAGATGTCAAATACTTCCTGTTCAGACTTACTAAGATCTATGCTTAGACACATACTTTTCCCGGTGATCCGCCATTACTGTAGCATGGACTCCTCTGGACCTTCCTGATGTGTTCGCTCTGCCGAAGGTGCGTGAGATGTTCCGTTATTTCATGCTGGGAGTGGTGGCTTATGACTATAAGGATGTATTGCAGTGGATGAAGAAAGTACCGTCTGCTGTTGTGTATTTGCTTTTTGCTGTACTTGCTGCCTTGAAGTTTGCTGCAAGTGTGCCGTTCGGGCTTCTTTTGGCCGTTTCGGGAATATGGGCTGTCCTAAGACTTTCATCCGGCCTTGTCCCTGCGGTTGAGAATGGTAAGCTGAAATGGCTTTCCGCCGTGTCCTCATCGTCTTATACGATATATCTTTTCCACCCGATATTTATCGCGGCATGCCTCGCATTCCTGAACGCGATTCCGTTCCAGTCGAATGATGGGTTGGTATTTGCAGCGGTGGCTGCCGGGGTCACCGGCGTATCAGTTGCCGGACCAGTGGTTATACGTGTGATCTCAGGAAAAGTTTTCTCCAAAGTGCGAGAGGGTATCTCCGCAGCGGAGTAAGCGTCATCCAGAACCATGAATATAGACGCCACATGGCGCTTTCCGATGTCCATATCCGCCCTTTCCTGTCGATGTTGTGCATGATTCCGATGATGTTGTCAAGAGTTGCGGTCTCGGTAAAGCCTACATTTCCGTCACCTAGCAGAGTCACGCTGTCTTCTTCTCTCCTTATTATGCGATGTATTACATAATTGCCACGGGTGTCCTTTACGAGGGCTACTGTGCCTTTCCTAATATCCTCGTCTTTCCATGGGCCTATTGTCATGCGGTCGCGCAGGTGGACTATGAAGGGATTCATACTGTTGCCCTTGACAGTAAGCGTTACTGTCTTTCCTTCCGCGACAAGTGTCCGGATTTCTTCCATCATTATGCCTTTGTCCTTGATTATGGTCTTTGTCATTGCCTCCAGGGTAAATTCATGCTTGATGACCGCAAAATTACGGATAAATATTGCTATCTTTGAAAGTTTTATGGAAAATTTATATAAATATACTGTTGCAGGACATACATTTGCTGTATCCCTGCCTGACGGATACTCCGAACAGGAGCATCTGTCCCCATATATTCCTTTCAGAACTCATGATGATGCGGCCCCACTGTTTACTTTAAGGCTTGAGGAGGCCGACAGGCTTCGTGCCCTCAATCCTGGAAAGGTGTTGGATTGTCTTAATGATGAGGCTCCGTATTTCTGGCTTTTAAAGTCAGAAGGTGAGGGCTATCCTTATAATTTCGGTTTTTCATATACCAAGGGACATCCTGACTGTATCGTGATGTGTTCGGCTGATATGAGCGATAATGTGGTATATGTGCCTTCAGCATATGCCTCAAGACTTGCGGAGTTTGCGTTAAGCAATGCGATGATGTTGCTGTATACGTTCCGCACAAATCCATACGATACGCTGATGGTGCACGCTTCCGTGATAAGCCATCGAGGTGGTGCATATATGTTCCTCGGCCGCAGCGGTACAGGAAAGAGTACCCACAGCCGTCTGTGGCTGGAAAACATTGA
Source organism: uncultured Bacteroidales bacterium (assembly GCA_947367315.1). Taxonomy (GTDB): domain Bacteria; phylum Bacteroidota; class Bacteroidia; order Bacteroidales; family UBA932; genus Cryptobacteroides. The sequence continues at coordinate 1,615 of CANBDX010000102.1, forward strand.
GGATGCAGTTCTTCTTAACGATGACAATCCAGTCATAAGGATGATTAATGGAGAGGCAATCATTTATGGTACTCCATGGAGCGGCAAGACCCCTTGCTATAAGAACGAATCCCTGCCTCTCAAGGCAGTCGTGCGTCTGTCACAGGCTCCGTACAACAGAATTGCCCAGCTTCCACCTTTGCAGGCTTATGCTTCTCTTATGCCTGCATGTTCTTGCATGAGATGGGACAGAATTTCGACAGAGGCTCTCCACAAGACGGTGGAGAAGGTGATAATGAAGGTGCGCGGATGGCATCTGGAATGTCTTCCTGATGCCGATGCAGCACATGTGTGTCATGATGCAGTGACTGTCTGATATGAAATATCTGAAGTGGTTCGGCAGGGCAGTACGCCCTTACAGAGGCTCTATTGCAGCGATGATGGCTTGTCATGTGCTGCTGGCTGCCTGTTCCATTGGCTTTGTATATGTGAGCAAGATGCTGGTTGATGTGGCAGTCGCTTTGCTGGGCGGACATGCCGTTGGCAGGGGACTGGCATACTGGGCAATCGCTATGGTAGGCATTGTCCTTTTGCGTATTTTCCTTAATGCTGTGCGTTCATTCCTTCAGACCAGAACAGAAATCCGTCTCAAGAACCGTCTGCGTAGCCGTCTTTTCCATATACTTCTGCATTTGGAGAATGATGGTGGAGCGAGGCAGCATTCCGGAGATGTGATCAACCGGCTTCAGGAAGACGTACGAGTGGTTTCTTCCGCATTTGCTGTGTCCCTGCCAAATCTTCTTGGTACGCTGCTTCAGTTCCTCGCTGCATTTGTCTTCCTGGTTGTGCTGGATGCAAGACTCGCCTTGGTGATAGTCGTTGTGGTTCCTGCCGGCCTCCTCATTGGTAAATATATAACCGGACGTATCCGTACTCTTACGCTTGATATCCGTAACAGTGATTCCAAGGTGCAGTCTCATCTTCAGGAAAGCCTCCAGCATCTTACTTTGCTTCAGTCTCTCGAATATACAGATACAAGTTCCGCTGAACTGTCCGGCCTTCAGAATACTCTGTATGACAATGAGATACGCAGGACAAAATTCAGCATTGTTGCCCGTATGTTCATTGGTTTTGCGTTTCAGGCAGGACATGCCATCGCTTTTCTCTGGGGTGTGTACGGAATAAGCACAGGAAGCGTCACATATGGTATGATGACTGCTTTCCTTCAGCTTGTGGGCCAGATCCAGAGACCTCTTGTTGATATGAGTTCCCAGATACCGTCCATTATCCATGCAACTGCATCAATAGACAGACTTATTGAACTCGAGAATCTTCCTATGGAGGATTCCGGAGAATCTGTAATTATGGACGGAATGGCCGGAATCTGTCTTGAGAACGTATCGTTTGCTTATCCGGATTCTGATAGAGATGTCCTTCATGACTTTACATTCGATTTCGAACCGGGAAGTCGTACTGCTATCGTAGGACCAACGGGAGTAGGCAAGAGTACCCTCATACGCCTGCTGCTTTCTCTGTTGCGTCCCCGTTCCGGTACAATATCCCTTTATACCGGAGCTTCAGGAAAAGAATCGTGTGTTGCTATCTCACCATCGACACGTGGCAATCTGGTATATGTCCCGCAGGGTAACACCTTGTTCAGCGGCACGATCCGTGAGAATCTGCTTATGGGAAATCCTTCCGCAACAGAAGAACAGCTTCGTGACGCTCTTTCGACTGCTGCAGCGGATTTTGTGTTCTCTCTTCCATCCGGAATCGATACCCAGTGTTTCGAATCAGGAGCCGGACTCTCGGAAGGTCAGGCTCAGCGTATAGCCATAGCAAGGGCCCTTCTTCGTCCAGGAAGCATCCTTCTGCTGGATGAATTCAGCTCAGCTCTTGATGCTGGAACTGAGACCCTCCTCCTTGAGCGTCTCACCACCCGTCTCCCGTCCCATACAATGATCTTCATCACCCACCGCGACAAGATCATCGACTATTGCGATAATGTCCTGAGGATGGGGTAGCTGGAATTATAAAAAAGATAAAAAGTTATAAAAAAGAGAAAATTGTGGTGGTAGTTCGTCACATTTTTCTCTGTTTATTATTGAATGTCGAGATGATTTGTATCTTGCTGGAGTTAAGTGGGCGAGGAACTGGGTGATGGTACTAACCTCGTGTTTGTAGACCTGTTCGGGTTCTCGAAGAAAGAAGACGAGTGCGAGACTTTAGAAGACTTCTGGATGTATAGCATCAAGAATATGTGGGCGCTTGAATCTTGTCCGGAGAGGGCAAAAGGAGAAGCTGAAGGTAGTGCAGAGGTGATTCAGTTACTTCATGCCAAAGGTATGACAATAGAGCAGATCGCAGGTCTGCTTGATGTTTATCCGAAAGGAATCGAGGATTTGTTATAAGTCCTCCATTCTGTATCAAAAGTTAAGGCAGCCACCGCAATGGTGACTGCCTTTTATTGTAATCTGTTTTGGTCAGATTAGAGAGCTGGACCAGCTGCTACGAGAGCCTTGCCGAGGTCGTTTCCGGTGAACTTAGCGAAGTTCTTGATGAAGCGGCCTGCGAGATCCTTAGCCTTCTCCTCCCACTGGCATGCGCACTCGTAAGTGTCGCGTGGGTCGAGGATAGCAGGGTCAACGCCAGGGAGTTCAGTAGGAACTGTGAAGTTGAAATAAGGGATCTGCTTAGTAGGAGCCTTGTCGATAGAACCGTCGAGGATAGCGTCGATGATTCCTCTTGTATCCTTGATAGAGATACGCTTTCCTGTACCGTTCCATCCTGTGTTCACGAGGTATGCCTTAGCACCAACCTTCTCCATTCTCTTAACGAGCTCCTCACCGTACTTAGTTGGGTGGAGTGAAAGGAATGCTGCACCGAAGCAAGCTGAGAAAGTAGGAGTTGGCTCAGTGATACC
>CANBDX010000103.1 GCA_947367315.1 uncultured Bacteroidales bacterium
GATTCGTAAAGATCGTCCTCGTATGCTTCGCTGTAGCAGCACCAATCAGCTGGGTCATCGTGGACAGATACCTTGCGACATTCGCACACCGCTGTCCTATGTACTGGTGGGTATTTGCCCTCGCTCTTGTGGCTGTGCTTGCGGTAACCATCGGAGTGGTGGTCATCAGAAGCTGGAAGGCTGCCACTGCAGATCCGGCAAATGCACTTAAAACAGAGTAGACAATGAAAAGTTATTTTAGATTTTTAAGCAGAAACAAGCTATATACAGCCATCGAGGTGGTTGGATTGAGCGTGGCGCTGGCATTCGTGCTGCTCATCGGCAGTTATATCTGGCAGCAATACAGCATTTCGCATGAGAATCCTGATTACGACCGGATATATTTCCCGTTCCAAAGTATGCCATATGGAATCTATGAACCGATGAAGGAGCATATTCCAGAAATTGAGGAGATAACCTTCATCAACAACCTTGATGACGTGGTGATGGAATCGGGCGAAGACCGATATTCCACAAGAGGTCTTGCAGTCAGAGGTGACTTCTTTGATATCTTTGATTATGAGTTCCTTATCGGCAATGGTGACTGCCTTGCATCATATACCGACATCATTGTCAGTGAATCATATGCGACCAAGATAGCCGGCAAGCCCGAACTTGCAATCGGCATGAAGATTCAGCCCGTGGAATTTGATTGTGAGGCATATACCATTACAGGTGTCATAAAGGATTTCGAATATAAATATTGGGAATATATGGATTTCATCTGCAAAGGTGAAAGTCCTATGAATAAAGGTCCTCAGCAGAATCCGATATTCACATTATCCGGAGTGACCTTCCTACAGGTGGCAGAAGGAACGGACAAGGATGAATTGAGGAGAAAGATTCTGACGATATTCAAACAGTTATGGGGAGATAAACTCCCGGCTGACAGAGTAAACCAGTTTGCCGACAGGATTGAACTTGAGAGATTTGACAACCTGCTTTTTTCAGGAAAGGAACTCAACAGCTATCTTTCAATGATAGACAAAAGACAAGTCATCATTCTGACAATCGTAGCCTTGCTCCTGCTGATCTCGGCTGTAATCAATTACGTCAATCTTAATCTGGCCCTTACAAACAAGAGAGCCAAGGAAATGGCGACAAGAAGCCTTGTCGGAGCAGACAAGGTCCATATTGCTGCCAAATATATATTTGAATCCATTTCCTTTACTGCCGTATGTGCCATTATAGCCGTGGGTATTGCTGTTGCCATGGCTCCATACATTGGCCGCCTGATTGACGGACAGACCATACTCATACCATTCAGCACAGGAAGCATCCTGATATACATCCTGTTTGCTGTAGTCATCGGAGGCATCTGCGGCTTGATTCCGGCGATGAACATATCATCAATCAAGCCTATCAGCATAGTCAACGGCACATATAGACGAAAGACAAGAGCCGGCTTGAACCGATTCTTCATCCTGCTTCAGACAATCCTGGCAATTACATTGATTGCGTCCGCAATCGTACTGGACAAGCAGATGGATCATATGATGGATATGCCATTGGGCGCTGATATAGAAAACAAGTTTATAATCTCAACAGATACAGATCAGGCGAACGAGGCAAAACCTATGATGGACCAGATCGCCGGACTTCCGTTTGTGAAGAATGTGGCTCTTTCAAATGGATATCCTACTGGAATCAGTTTCAGCACCGCACTGATGAATGAGGGAACAGACATGACAAATGTCAGCATTATGATCTGTGACACTGAGGCATTCAAGATGTGGGGATTTGACATAAAGGAAGACTTCGGAACTTCTCTTGCATATTCTGTATGGTTCACTGAAAGTCTTTACAACCATTTTGAGGACAGAGACGCAGCTGAGAATCAGGCTGAAAAGTGGAATGGAAACTTCAATCAGACAAGGATTGATCATTTAGGTGGAGTCTTGGACAATATTGCAGGGGACAATGCCATGAATGAGAGCATAACGCAATCGAAAGTTGCAGTAATCGTGCTGCCGATTGATGATTTCGGACACTATAATAATGACATCCTTATCGAAACAGACGGCAATCACGGAGATGCACAGGATGCCTTTGACAAGATATATCGAAAGTTCTCAGATGAGTATAATGGCGTATATCTTGAGCCATGGATATTCGGATATGTAGAAGATATGATAGTCAATGAACTTGAAGAAGGTAATTCTACTATCACGCTGCTGAAGATTTTTGCTGTTCTTGCAGTTCTTTTGTCTGTCCTCGGTCTGGTGGCCATGAGTACTTACTTTGCGGCAGAGAGGGAAAAAGGAATTGCAATTAGAAAGGTTTTCGGAAGTACCATGTCTGGAGAGGCACGTCGCAATATTACTGAATATATGGTCCTTACACTGATAGGAAGTATTATTGCAGCCCCGCTCGCATGGATATTCTGCGAACGATATCTTGAGGAATTTGCCTATAGGATAGAACTTACGCCATGGCCATTCATTGTTGCGACATTGCTTGCCATGTTCATTTCCCTTGTATCTGTGCTATGGCAGATTGTGCGTGCAGCCAAGACCAATCCGGCAGGGGCGCTGAAGAAAGAGTAGATACCCTATCAGGTCGGGTATGACGATCGGCCACATGTAAGGTCCAACTGGCCTAAATAGGATCACAAAAGTTCTTTGACATACTGAAAACAGGACGAAAGAAATTGTCTATATTTGCGATGGCTAATATAAAGAAGCCATAAGAGTTATGGAGACAGATTATTTGTTGGATGAGGTGTTCGGGGAACGTCTCTTGATAAGCCACAATGCTGATAAGAACGAATTAAACAGCAATATCAGGGCAGCCAGGGCAATATTATGCTCATATTCAGAAGTCTGCATTCGCATAAATGCTCACACTTATTGCATTGGACATAAAAATCCTGAGTATACAATATGCAATGACCTTGGAGATAGAAAAGGAATAATGAGCGAAAAAGGTGTTACAGCCGGGTTTAAATCTGCCAAGAAACAAGGATGCAAGGTGGTTGTGATCGATTTGGATGAACACGTCCATCATCTTGATTCTTTTGCACTATCAAAATACATATCCAGAAGAAAAGAGGACTTCACTTCAGGAATGATTACTGATTGTTATGTGGTCTTCTGCGGTAAAGCAGTGAGAGTTAATGCGAGATATCAGACCAGAATAGAAATCGAACATAAGATAGAAACACTAAGGCCGTAAGCATTAACTTACGGCCTCGTATAACCAGACGGCTGCGGAGCTTGATGTTATCGCGCCTATATGCAACTCTCATCTTTCTCTGCAAAGATAGTTATTTTCAGTTAATTGACAAATTCTGAACCATTTCTTTCTCTCTAGGTCATGTGCCTCGGGATTTTGTTTTCAGTATGACGTAAATGACGGATAATTAAAACACAGAATTAAAAAACAATGAAACACTTCATAGCAATCCTCAGACGCTACAGTGTGGCGATGGTGATGAATTTTGTCGGCCTGGTATTGGCGCTGACAGCATTCATGGTACTGATGCTTCAGGTCCGATACCAGATGGACTTCGACAAGGAGCATCCGACATCGGGACGCATATACCGCGTAGATAAGGTCGGAGCGGCATCGGATGATATATTCAAGAATATAATTCCGAGAGGATACGCGGACGACATCATAAAATCGTCTCCCCATATAATTGCCGGATCCATAGATTGTCCCTTCATCGGAGAGACAGTGTTCAATGCAATACTTGATAATGACAGCCCTGCATTCGTTTTCAAGTCAAAGACAAATGTCATATACCCTGATTTCTTCAAAGTTTTCGGAGTAGAGTTTACTGAGGGCAGCGCTGAAGCGTTAAATGATCTGTCGCAGATTGCCATACCTGAATCGCTTGCAAAGAAATTGTATGGGAACGAGTCGGCTATCGGACATATCATGACCCACAATGAAGGGTATCAGTTCGGAACAGGAAGAACAAAAGAATTCAACGTCGGAGCCGTCTACAAGGACTTCCCTGAGAATTCTCAGATAGGAAACTACATATATCTGAATGTGGGGTCCCTCCATGAGGGCAATTACGGTGGAGCTAACTTCGCCTGCTGGGTGCTCCTGGATTCTGCTGACAACAAGGAACTTGTGGAGCAGAATTTCAATGACAACTACAATTATACAGACAGTGAGTGGCTTACCGATATAGAACTGACCCCGATTGAAGATATTTACTTCGAAGATGAAGGCAGCACCATCTGGAAGACAGGAAGCAAGAAGCAGGCTTGGATGCTTATCTGCATTTCAATACTCGTCATGCTCATAGGTGGAATCAACTATGCCACATTCTTCACCTC
>CANBDX010000104.1 GCA_947367315.1 uncultured Bacteroidales bacterium
CCGTACTTAGTTGGGTGGAGTGAAAGGAATGCTGCACCGAAGCAAGCTGAGAAAGTAGGAGTTGGCTCAGTGATACCACGCTCTGTACCTGCAAGCTTAGCGGTGAATCCTGAGAGGAAGTAGTACTGAGTCTGCTCAGGAGTAAGGATTGATACTGGAGGAAGAACTCCGAATGCGTCAGCTGAAAGGAAGATAACCTGCTGTGCGTGAGGACCCTTTGATGGAACAGCGATGTTCTGGATGTGATCGATAGGGTAAGAAACACGAGTGTTCTCGGTCACGCTCTTGTCTGCGAAGTCGATCTTGCCATTCTCGTCTACAGTCACGTTCTCAAGGAGAGCGTCGCGGCGGATTGCCTTGTAGATATCTGGCTCAGAAACCGGGTCGAGGTTGATGACCTTAGCGTAGCAGCCACCTTCGTAGTTGAATACGCCCTCGTCATCCCAGCCATGCTCGTCGTCACCGATGAGCAGACGCTTAGGGTCAGTTGAAAGGGTAGTCTTACCTGTACCGGAAAGACCGAAGAAGATAGCTGTGCTTGTACCCTCCATGTTGGTGTTAGCCGAGCAGTGCATTGATGCGATGCCACGGAGAGGGTTGTAGTAGTTCATGAGTGAGAAGATACCCTTCTTCATCTCACCGCCGTACCAAGTGTTGAGGATAACCTGCTCCTTTGACTTGAGGTTGAATACTGTTGCAGTCTCAGAGTTGAGTCCGAGCTCCTTGTAGTTCTCAACCTTAGCCTTTGATGCATTGTAGCATACGAAATCAGGCTCGCCATAGTTTGCAAGTTCCTCCTCTGTAGGACGGATGAACATGTTCTTTACGAAGTGTGCCTGCCATGCAACCTCCATGATGAAACGTACCTTGAGACGTGTTGCCTCGTTTGTACCGCAGAATGTATCTACAACGTAGAGCTTCTTGCCTGAAAGCTGCTTGATTGCCTTTGCACGAAGGTCGTTCCAAGCCTCCTCAGAGCATGGCTTGTTGTCGTTCTTATACTCCTCTGAAGTCCACCATACAGTGTCCTCGCTGGCCTCGTTCTTTACGAAGAACTTGTCCTTAGGAGAACGGCCTGTGTAGATACCTGTCATCACATTGACAGTATCAAGCTCAGTGAGCTGGCCTTTCTCGTATCCCTCGAGGGCTGGGTTGGTCTCCTCAGCGAAGAGTACCTCATAAGACGGGTTGTGAACGATTTCCTTCACATCAGTAATACCGTACTTGGTCAAATCGATATTGCTCATAATTGTTCTAAAATATATTAAGGTTTAACTCTTTTTCTATATCCATGCAAAAATAAACTTTTTTTACGATTCAGCAAACTTTACAGTGATATTTTGACTACATTTGCTGCATAATATATGCCTTTGGCATATTATGATACATATGAAACAGGTAGAGAATGGAAATATCACCCCTCTTGACGTCCTGAAGGAATACTGGGGATATGAATCCTTCCGCTCAAGGCAGGAGGAAATAGTCCGTGCCGCCCTTGATGGACGTGATGTGCTTGCCATTCTTCCTACCGGAGGCGGCAAATCGGTCTGTTTTCAGGTGCCGGCAATGATGCGGGAAGGTATTGCCATAGTGGTTACCCCTCTTATTGCGCTGATGAAGGATCAGGTGCAGAATCTCAATGACCGAGGTATCAAGGCTCTTTGTGTAAATGCCGGAATGGGCAGACGAGAGGTGGAGCTCACTCTGAACAACGCGGCATATGGCGGATTCAAGTTCCTGTACGTGTCTCCGGAACGTCTTTCCACATCTCTTTTCCAGAATTATGTTCAGGAGATGAATGTGAGTTATATTGTTGTGGATGAGGCGCATTGCATCTCACAGTGGGGATATGACTTCCGTCCGGATTATCTTGAGATAGGACGTTTGCGCGAACTGGTGGATGCTCCTGTGATTGCTCTTACAGCCACGGCTACCCCGGAAGTCGCCGAAGATATAATGGAACGTCTGAAGTTCGGTGAAAAATATCTGATCAAGAGCGGATTCGAACGCCCCAACCTTTCCTATATCGTGCGGGAATGCGAGGATAAGACAGGACAGCTTCTTAGCATTTGTGAGGGAGTCAGAGGTAGCGGTATCGTATATGTCAGAAGCCGTAAGAAGACTGAGGAGCTGGCTGCATTCCTGGCTGCAAACGGGGTGTCGGCTTCATTCTATCATGCCGGCCTCGGTGCAGATACGCGTTCTGAGAGACAGGCTCAGTGGAAATCGGATAAGATCCGGGTGATGGCATGTACGAATGCGTTCGGCATGGGCATAGACAAGCCTGATGTCCGTTTTGTAGTGCATTTCGATGTGCCTGATTCTCCGGAGGCGTACTTTCAGGAAGCCGGAAGGGGAGGGCGCGACGGCAAAAGGAGTTTTGCCGTCCTGCTGTGGAACAGCAGCGACGCGAAGCGTCTGCGCCAGCTTGAAACAGTGTCTTTCCCGTCGCTTGAATATATGGAGGACATCTACCATAAGGTCCATCAGTTCCACGACATACCTTATGATACCGGTGCCGGAAGACAGCTCAAGTTCGATATCGAAGCCTTCTGCAGACATTTCAAGCTCCAACGACAGGCTGTCTATTATTCAATCGTGTATATGGAGCGTACCGGTCACTGGACCTTCTCAGAGGATGTTGATATATCCACAAAAGTCCAGGTTACAGTCTCCAGAAACGAACTTTACGATGTGGAATTCGGAGATCCTCGCCTGATAAGGCTTCTTGAGGTGCTTATGCGCCGACATACGGGACTTTTCTCTTATCCGGTACCGATCGATGAAGACTATGTGGCTTCCAGGATTGGTGTGCAGGTGCCGATGCTCCGCCAGTTGCTATACAAACTGTCGCTCGAGCATGTCATCCGATACATCCCATGCGACCATGCTACCGTGCTTTTCCTGCATCATGACCGCTTGCGTCCCAAGAATGTGAATCTTGATCCCGAACGCTACCAGCTGCTGAAGACATCCGCTCATGAACGCATGCAGAAGATGATGGATTATGTGAGCCAGACAGAGGTGTGCAGAAGTGCATACCTGCTTGAATATTTCGGCCAGAAGGAGAGTGAAGACTGCGGCTCATGCGATGTCTGTCGTGCTGCCAGAAGAAAAGCCCCTGCACCAGAGAATGCAGAGGCTGAATTGATGTCTTTCATAGGTGTTAAAAAGTCCGGCATCTACACTCTGGCAGATGTTACCCTTAGGTTCAATGCGTCTTTATCTGAAGGGAATCCGGATTATATCGGTGTCTTAAGACGTCTGATTGATGCTGGCGAACTCCCTCCGCCGCTTGAAATGTGATTTACGTCCGGGGCTTATTTGAATATCAGAGGCACCATTACGGATACAGCCACATGTTTGCCTTTGTACATGGCAGGATTGATTTTACCAAGACTCTTGATTTTCGCTACTGCGGCCGCGTTTGTTATCTCGTCCACTCCTCTTTTTATGACTACGTCAGCTATATCTCCTTTTGATGATATCGTTATGTTGCATATTACTCTGCCTGGCTGTCCTCCCTCGGGAACCTTTAATCCGGAACTCAGGTTCTTTAAATAATCACTAAACTTAAGTGATTTCCCATCATGTTCGATGGTAGGCTGTTCATCTACGCTCATAATTGGGTAAACCTCTTCCTGAGGTACCGTCACCTCTGCAGCCTGCAGTGAAACTGCAGCAGACATGAAGATAGTCAGCACGAATGTCCTGATAAATGTCTGAGTTTTCATACACGATAAATTTAAGTTTCCGCTTCAAAGTTATATCAAACATAAATATTAACTGAGACCCCCTTCGTTGAAATTGTTCTGATGATTGTAATATTTTACGCATTGACCGGTCCATATAAAAAAGAGACCATCCCAATGGGACAGTCTCCTGGTGAAATAGGTAGAACCGTAAGCCGGTTTCTGTTTTATCTTGTCATTTATCTTCTCGATCTACCCCCCGGAAAAGAGCGGGCAGCCCTTTTGTCCTTGCGGACATTCCGGTATACATGATCTTTCTGGTCCTGGTGCCGTCACCGCCATATGTCGCCATA
>CANBDX010000105.1 GCA_947367315.1 uncultured Bacteroidales bacterium
GGCAACTCAAGCAATCATCTGGATCATCCTAACATCCTTACCATCTTCATCGGCATCTTCATAGGAATCCTTTTCGGTAGTCTTCCAATCGTCATACCAGGAATGCCGACCCCTGTCAAGCTGGGACTCGCAGGAGGTCCGCTCATCGTCGCCATCCTGATATCACGCTTCGGCTACAGGATGAAGCTCATCACATACACCACTGTCAGCGCCAACCTTATGCTTCGCGAGATCGGCCTGGCGCTCTTCCTGGCGAGCGTGGGCATAAAGGCAGGAGGCAACTTCATCAGTACCGTAGTCGAAGGAGACGGACTCCTATACGTTCTCTGCGGCTTCCTGATAACTGTCATTCCTATCCTGTGCATAGGCCCAGTAGCCAGATTCAGGTACAAGATGAACTACTTCACGCTTATGGGAATGATTGCTGGCACATACACCGATCCACCGGCACTGGCCTATGCCAACCAGACTGCAGGAAACGATGCTCCCGCACTCGGTTATACTACCGTCTACCCTCTAGCTATGTTCCTCAGGATCATTACTGCACAGGTGCTTATCCTGATTCTCGGATAGTTTGGCCTGATTCTTACTACAGAAATTAATACAGCCCTATATGAGCAACTTAATATATCTCATCTACCGGAGCAGGAAGATGAGATATATGTTTTATACAGGATATCATCCTACCTTGTCCAGCCGTTCATCCAGCTGCACTCCTTCGCAATATCCTCAAGGGACGCATACCCGAGTGTTGCATTTGACGTGTTTCCATCTGCCACGAACTTGTCATTGGTATAGATGCCTTCCTTACTGTCAAGTGTTCCTGAGATTGCCACTCCACTGAGTCTGGATACCTTCTCGAGAAGGGCATTTTCAGTTTCCGCACTCTCTACAGCCAGAGGCTTGCCTTTGCCTGTCACTTTGGCTGATGTTATCTCCACCTGGGTTCCTCTACGCAGACGGATGCCCTGCTTGCCTGCACCATTTCCTACAAGAATGAGGTTGCTCAGTACAGGATGCGACACAGGGGTTGCGGCAAAGTTATTCTCGTTGTTGTCTGCCTCGACAAGGCAGTCACAGTCATAACCGAGGACTGATTCAGGCGCCTGGAAAGCTACCAGATTCTCTCCCCTTCCGTTCCAGCCTTCAGTCCAGTCAAAGGAGTCGTCCGAGCAGTTGACCGCTACCGTATTCTTTACATTGACGGAGCCGCCGAAGAACTCGAATCCGTCATCCGAACCATGATATGCCTCGCAGTTCTCTACTGTCGTACCGTTTCCTACACCATAGAAGGTGATGCCGTTAGCCTCGTGCTCCTCATCAAAGGCATATCCGGTGTATTCCACACGTACAAATTTCAGGACTCCGCTGTTGTCGTCATCCTTATCTCCGCCATAGGTAGCTCCACCAATCTCCGAACTGCCCTTGCCGCCTTCCGCATTGGTGCGTGCAAATCCGCAGATATGGATACCGCCCCATGCACCCGGTTCTTCCTTCTGAGACGTCATGACAATCGGTGAGGATGCCGTTCCTACTGCATTTATCTTAGCGCCCTGCTCCACAAGAATGTAGTCAACCTTGTCATCATACAGGCTTACAACAGTCACTCCTTCTTCAATATTCAGGGTAGCTCCTGCCTTCACGATCAGCTCCCCATCCAAAGTATAAGTCTTTCCGGACTCAAGTGTCAGGTCGGAAGTGACAGCTCCGTGCAGTGTTGAACTGTCATCCGGATTTACGATCGGATCATCATCGTTGTCGCATGATGCGATTACACACATTCCGGCTATCAAAGCCAATGAACTGAATTTGAAATAATTCTTTTTCATAAAATGTTGATTTAAAATGGTTGTTGTAATGTTTTCTTCTATAGTTTGAATGTAACTCCTATCTCAAGGCATTGGCCGTATCTGTGTCGCTCGACTTCTACGGTCTGTCCTGTCAGCGGAACCTCCTGCCTGAAGACTATATCCTGTCCCAAGAGGTCGCTTGCCTGAAGCTTTACAGACCAGTGCCTGTTGAACTGGTAGCTTGCATTAAAGTTGATAGTATGAACCGCGTCCTGCCTGATGTCTCCCAACTGCGACACGCCCACCGCGTGTATCCTGCTGCCTTGCATGTTGTAGAGCAGGACCATGTTCAAGGCCTTCTCATCACCGAATCTCGGAGACCATGTGATGTCTGCATTGATCAGGACTGGAGATGCTCCCTGAAGCGAACGTTCCTTGTTAGTGTATGATCCTCCTTCCGGAAGCTTCACATTGGTATACATGTAGCTTGCATTCGCTCCGACATTAAGATCCTTGGCGATCCTCTTGCGGAATTCCACTTCCAGACCTGCAGCAAAACCGTTATCCGCATTTCGGAATGAGTGCAGCGTGGCGCCTCCGTTAAGTGCCTGTATCCGTTCGATCGGGCTATCAAGATATTTGAAGTAGCCTGTAACACTGAGCATGTCACCGTCAGATCCGAAGAGTTCGTATCTGAGATCCAGATTATAGTTGTATGCGTTATTCAGATCCTCGTTACCCCTTATCTGTGCAGACCCGTAGGATTCCTGATACAGGAACGGAGCCATTTCTATGAATGATGGTCTTGTGATTGTCCGTGATGCGGAAAAGCGCAGGATATGGGTATCGTTGAAGGTGTATTTAATATTCAATGCCGGGAAAAGGTCTCCATGGTCAATCGCACTCTTCCTGCCGAACCAGTCGCCACCGTCTGAAGCGTATCTGACCCACTGCCGGGCATATTCATATCTGAGTCCCAGATTAATGAGAAGATTCTCTGTCGGATAGAGGTCCGCGGTCATATATCCTGCGATGATATCGGTACCTGCACGGTAACTGTCCTTCGGCTGCTTCTTGCGTTCTATCACTATATTGCCGCTAGCCACGTTACCCTGATTCAGGAACGAGTCTGTATCGAAGACACCTGTTATTTCCGGATCAAGACGATTGAGGTTATAATAGAAACGGGTTCCCATATACTCTCTTCCCTTGTCCTTGTAGCTTACGCCAGCCTTGAAAGAGTTGCTGTCACCCGATTTCCATTTGAACCCGAGGTCTGCGTTCCACTCATCCTCATCAAGACTTCCGAAATATCGCATGGTCTCCTGCCTGTTCAGTTTGAAGAGCTTCAGAGCTCCCTCCTCATGGATGTACATGACCTGCCTTCTGTCTGGTTCGTAACTACCTGTCTTTCCGTATGATGCAGCCCAATCTATCTCCACCCTGGAGTCAAGCAGGAAGTGAAGTCCGTTCAACTGATGATTCTGAAGCGAATACACATGAGTCACATTATTGCTTCCTGTCAGAAGATGGCCTTCCGCATCTTCTCCATTACGAAGCTGATAAGTATCATTGGCATTACGTGCATAGAAGAATGTATAGCCGATTCTGTCAGACTCTCTGAGCGTATATCCGACATGTCCTAAAGCCGATGCCTTCAACGCCTGATCGTAACTGTCGTAGGTGAAGTTGCTCTGGACATTGCCGGTCGCTTCCAAAGTCTTTTGAAATGCCTCTGATACCTTCTGATAGTCATTGCTGAGGTTTGCTGACATAAGGATGCTCAG
>CANBDX010000106.1 GCA_947367315.1 uncultured Bacteroidales bacterium
TTTCCGACCGGGCTCCACTGGGCTGATGCGATGACGGCAATGGAAATCGCCGCAATACTGGTCAGTATTTTCTTCATGATTAAATTATTTCGCATAGAAACGGAATTCTGTCTCTGAATGGTATTTCTCGCCAGGACGGAGGGTAGTGGTAGGGAAACGGTCCTGGTTCGGAGAATCAGGGAAATGTATGGTTTCAAGCAGCATTCCGGCAAATTTATCGATAGGGCCATATTTGCCGTTATGATATTTTTCTGTATTGAATCCTCGTCCTGTGTAGGTGAGAAGTGTCGGCTCTGTCGTCCATGTCTCTATGCCCCTTCCGGATTTCGGATCATAGAGGTCTGCGGCCTTGCGGAGGGAACCGTCCCACTCGCGGAGCACCCAGCATGCAGACATTCCCTTCATAATGCGCAGGTGTTCGTTAGGAGTGTCGATCCTGTAATCAACTCTCTGTGGTGTGCGGAAATCAAACGGACTTCCGTCTACAGGAAGCAGCAGGTCAGGACAGTATCGTGTGGTGTTCTGAACACATGTGTCTGCCTCCACCTGAAGGTGGTGCTCCATGACATAGCAACCTTCTGGGCCTCTGAGGTTGAAATATGTGTGATTGGAAAGATTTACCACGGTTGGCTTGTCTGTAGTGGCATCATATTCCACTCTGACGGTATTTTCATCTGTAAGCCAGTATGTGACGTATGTGTCGAGGTTACCCGGATATCCCTGCTCTCCGTCAGGACTGACACGATGGAATTTTACTCCCACGCGACCAGGCTCCTGAACAGCCTCTCCTTCCCATACGAATCTGTCAAAACCCATTCTACCTCCATGACACTGCACAGGCTCTCCGTCAAAACTCTCATTGGCATCGACCTCATATTTTACTCCGTCGAGGGTAAAGGCCGCGTGGTCGATGCGGTTTCCGAAACGTCCTATGATGCAACCGAAGAAACGGTCACCTTCTTCAAAGGACTTCAGGTCTCCATATCCTACGACAACGTCTTCTATTTTTCCGTTGCGGTCAGGCATGCAGATGCTTACGATACGGCAGCCATAGTCTGTAAGGTCCATTGATGCTCCGTTACTGTTCACAAGATGCCATAGTGTTGCCTCCTCACCGGTGGAAAGTTTTCCGAACGGCTCTGAGGTGACGGATGCTCCTCGAGTACATCCTGCAAGGATGCAGAGAACAAGGAATAATGCAAAAGCTGTCTTTTTCATAATGTATTAGGAAGCTGTTTCTAAATAAACGGGGTCGCCCGCAGTACGGACGCCCCCGCAATCTACGAAAAATTATTAAATATTGAGAATATCGATGGTTATATCCTGATTTGACTTGTTGCCCGGATTATAGAAATAGAATGATGCACCGGCTGCAGTTCCTGCGCTGTTAAGTGTTGGACCTGTCTTGCCTGTTGCAACTGTGTTAATAGCAGAGCTTATGATACTTCCATCAACACATTGCACTCTTATCACGATCTCACCTTTTTTAATAGCGTTGGAGAACAGCATATCCACCGTCTGCATATTATCTACATTCGATGATGTTTCAAGATATGGGACTGCCCATGTTGCGTCAGCTGTAACCGTCGCTCCATCATATGCCGGAAGATCGTTTACGGCAGTACTCTTCCATTCCTCTCCATCTTTATATTTCACTTCCCAGAATGTAGGTCCTCCTCGTGTATATAACGGCATTGATAACTGTAGCGTTGTTTCTGCCTCAAAATCCTCGACTGGAAGAACAAACTCAAAATAGTCTCCTGTCCAGATACCCTTGACGCCAACTGTAGATATCTTATTTGCCGTATTCTGTGCAGTTTCTATGAAATACTGGACTTTTGTACCGGATGTCTCCTTATAGCTTTCCGCCCATGCCTTGATTGCATCATTCCACACCCATTTCATCATAGCGTGAGGCTTGTCTTTGCTGTATAGCGTTCCGTGATGACCGGTCCAGAATTGTGTCCCTCTTGTTGAAGACACGCAGGCAGCATCGTTTGCCCAGCCCTGAACCCATGTGTTTGTGCTATTGTTATATCCATTAACCGGGAACCGGCCGCCAGACATGTGCTGACAGTCGGTTCTCTTGATGAGATATTGCTGTCTTAGAATATCCTTCCCAATACGAATGCAGTCGAGAGCAGGACTGAGAACATAAGTTGAAGCCTTGCTGTGCGTTCATCAAGGTCTGCGATTAGCAGAGTGCCCTGTCCTACGCTTTTCTGCATTGTGGTAGCACATGCCAGAGCGATAGGGATGGTCAGGAAGATAAGTACTGTATAGATAGGGAGCACCCCTATGATGGAGCATGCACCGACCCATACGAACGGGAATATCATTTCGAACCAATATAGTCTGGCAGCCCATCGTGTTCCCAGGCTCATTGCCATTGTACGGATGCCGGCACGCCTGTCGGTGAGCATGTCGCGGGTGTTGTTGCAGTGCAGGATACCGTCTGTGATCAGACCGACAGGAAGAGCCGCTATGAGCACGCTCCAGTCTATCACGCCTGTTGTCACGTATGATGTACCGATTGTCGGCAGAAATGCAAAAGTCAGTAGGATGTCAAGGTCTCCGAGGGCGTTGAACTTCATCAGTGGGTATAGAATGGTACATGCAACTCCGGTAAGCCCTATCCACAGAAGAGGCAGCCCTGTCATCAGGAGCAGAGCGATTCCGCAAGCCGTTCCTGCTGTCAGAAGGCCGATTGAAAGCCATTTGATTTCACTAGGCTTGAACATCCCCGTGGTCAGGGTCTTTGATCCGTATGTGTCCTCTGCATCCACTTTCTTCTTATAGTCGAAATAGTCGTTCCAGGTGTTCCCTGCGAGATGGAAAAGCAGCATGCCTGCCAGAGCAAGTACTCCGTTAAGCCAGTTTATCGCAGCTCCTTTCCAGAACAGGTATGCGAGTGTCACGATTATAGGCATCGCAGATGCCGGTATGGACCAAGGCCTTACGGCAATCATCCAGTCTCCGAATTTGTGTTTTACCATTGTTCAGATATTATAAATCATACAAAGATATATAAAAAACGTCATTGCCGGACATTTCTGCACCCTAAATACCTCAGCTAAAATGATTATCCGCAAATAGTACAGCCATTACGTCATTGCGAGTGAAGCGTGGCAATCTCCTGAATATTGTCTTTGAAAAAGATTGCCACGTCGCTTCGATACGGTCCTGTTTCCACAGGCTGCTTCGTTGCAAAAGCCCTCTGGGCTGTTTGCTTATCACTTGCGACCTTGCAATTCTAACCTAAAGCTTAGAATCCTAAAAAGGTTAAAAGTGCAGGCGTTATCATATAAAACTTGTACAATTTAAAAATTGTATATACCTTTGTTGAAAATGCATGCGGTTATGACTTTTGAAGATATTACGGGAGATGGACGTTTATGGGCAGTGCGGTATGAAGGACATCCGGACAATATACTAGCCATGACATTTGAAAAGTGGAATGATCATGACTGGCTAAGGGATTTCTTTGTGGCAAATTCCTGTGATCTGTCAAGCTATTTCAAGATAACGAATCTGAATCAAGCAATATATGATA
>CANBDX010000107.1 GCA_947367315.1 uncultured Bacteroidales bacterium
CCATAATCTGTTATGTCTGTCTTTATCTGGCTGACACATTTCGTGCAATCAGTCTGAAAAGCCATGTGATATACCTGTAAAACGGTACCATTATGGTGTCGAATCCACCTATTACTTTTTCATGCTTGCCTCTTGCAATCGCTTTTATTGCAATCTTAGCACATTTGTTTACATCATACCCATTTGCCTGTCCTGGATCCATTATTCCTGTAGGTTTACCATTTCCGTCAAGTGCATTTTTCGATACGTCGGTATGTATTCGGCCTGGGATGAGTATTGTAGTCTTAATCTGAGGGTATTCAAGAGCGATAGTCTCATAGAATCCGTGTATTGCATGTTTGGAAGCGCAGTATGCAGATCTAACAGGAAATCCGAATACGCCTGATACCGATGAGACGACTGCAATGTGCACACCTCGTTTCAGGAACATATCTTTTAGTGACTTGACAAGGTATATTCCGCCAAAATAATTAACTTCCATTAGTCTTCTGTCAACACTCATGTCTGTTTCAAGTGTCAGTGACCTTTGAGAAATGCCTGCATTTAACAGAAGGAAATCAATCTCATGTCCCTCAGTATATATCCAGTTGACAAGTGCGTCTATAGTTTCCTGTTTTTCCATATCCACAGCATGGCAATATGCCTTTACGCCATACTTCATGCATTTATTTCTCACGGTTTCTAGAGAAGCTGTGTTTCGTCCAGTCAGAATCACATCTGCACCTTTCATTGCATACTGATATGCCATTGCTTCTCCGATACCTGAACCTCCGCCTGTTACGAGAACTTTCTTGCCTTTAAAATCTTTCATTTAGCCGATTTATTAAATTATTTTAGCACAAAGTTACTCACTTTTCTAAAAATTACCTTACTTTTGCAACGAAAAAGTAAACGCATATACTATATACTGGTTTACTTTATTACTGGTCATTAAAACAAATTTATATGGAGTCATTTATGATTTCTGGAATCCAACAGATAGGTGTCGGTACAGTTGACTTCAGAAAGTCATGGAACTGGTACATCGATATGTTTGGAATCGATATTAGAATTCTTGAAGACGATACAGTAGCAGAAAGAATGCTGCCATATACTGGTGGAAAACCTCAGAAACGTCATGCCTGTATAGCTGTAAACCTTCAGGGTGGAGGTGGATTCGAGATATGGCAGTACTCGGATCGTAAACCTGAGCCATGTCCTTTTGAAATAGCCGTTGGAGATCTTGGCATATTCGCGGCCAAACTCAAATGCCGCGACGTCCTATCTTTCCATAAGCACATCTCAGCTAAGTGGAACAGTTGTACCGAACCTGAAATGCTTCCGGATGGAAGTCCATGTTTCTATGTAAAGGATCTATACGGCAACACTTTTCAGATAATAGAAAACAAAGAGGTCTTTATCGAACAACATCGCCTGACCGGAGGAATGGCAGGAGCTGTTATCGGTGTCACAGACATGGAACGTTCGCTCCGTTTTTATAAAGAGGTGCTAGGTTATGATACTGTGAAATGTGATTTCACAGGACCTTATAGCAACCATGACATTATGCCGGAAGCTCGAAAGCGTTGCAGAAGAGTAATATTGACTGCACCTAAACGCAAAGGTGCCTTTGCTGAGTTGTTCGGATATTCCGAAATAGAACTCGTGCAGGCCTTGGAACATACGCCACGAAAAATATATGGGGGCCGTTACTGGGGAGACCCTGGCTTCATACAGATATGCTTCGACGTAACAGGAATGGATGCCATGAAGAAGTTCTGTGCAGAAAAGGGACATCCTTTCACAGTCGACAGTTGTCCTGACGGAGAGACATTTGATATGGGTGATGCTTCAGGCAGATTCGCATATATTGAAGATCCTGACGGAACATTGGTGGAACTTGTTGAAACAGGGAAGGTCCCGATTGTAAAAAAGCTGGGATTCGGCATTGATATGACAAAAAGAAATCCATCTAAGCCTCTTCCTAAAATCCTATTCAGGCTTATGGGCCTTGTAATGAAAGAAAAGATGAAATAGAATCACATAAAACCAAACCATATGTTTACAGACATTTTTGAACGAATAAGAAAATCAACCGGTGGACCTATTGGTCAGTACCGTGAAAAAGCAGAAGGATATTTTGCATTTCCACGCCTCGAAGGGGAATTAGGTCCAAACATGAGGTTCAATGGTCAGGATGTCCTCTGCTGGAGCCTCAATAACTATCTTGGACTTGCAAATCATCCTGAAATCCGTAAGATAGATGCAGAAGCTGCCGCCAAATGGGGTCTTGCTTATCCTATGGGCAGCCGAATGATGACAGGCCAGACACACCTGCACGAAGAGCTTGAACGCCGTCTTGCTGCTTTCGAGAAGAAAGAGGCTGCTTTTGAGTTTAATTTCGGATATCAGGGCATCGTATCTACAATTGACGCGCTTGTAAACCGACATGACGTTATCGTTTATGACGCAGAAGATCACGCGTGCCTCCTTGACGGTATCCGTTTACATGTAGGAAGCAAATACAAGTTCCGTCATAATGATATTAAAGACTGCGAAAGAGTTGTTGCAAAGGCCTGCGAAGAGGCAGATAAGAACGGTGGAGGTGTACTCCTTATTACAGAGGGAGTCTTCGGTATGACAGGTGCCTTGGGAATACTTGATCAGATTGCCGCACTCAAGAAGAAATACAATTTCCGAATCATGATTGACGATGCTCACGGATTCGGTGTCATGGGTGAGCATGGACGAGGAACCTCCGAGCACTTCGGAGTGATGGACGAGATTGATATCTACATCGGAGCATATGCTAAGTCAATGGCAATCATCGGAGGCTTTGTTGCCGCTGACAAGGATATCATAGACTACCTGAAATATAACATGCGCTCACAGATATACGCAAAATCACTTCCTATGCCTATCGTGGAGGGATGCCTCAAAAGGCTGGATATCATAGATAGTCCAGAGGGTGATGCGCTCCGTGCTCAGCTATGGAAGGTTACTAGAAGTCTACAGAAAGGTTTCCGAGAGTTAGGTTTTGATATAGGGCCAGCAGAGGCATGCGTCACACCAGTCCATGTGAAAGCAGGTGTGAATTCTGCAGCAAATATCGCCGTTGCCCTACGCGAGGAGTATCACATCTTCTGTTCAGTTGTAATCTACCCGGTAATTCCTCCTGGAATGGTGATCTTCCGCATAATCCCTACTGCAGCCCACTCGATGGAAGATGTTGAAAGAACTCTTGCTGCCTTCAAGGATATGAAGGAAAGGCTTGATAGGGGAGAGTTTGACAAGGAGATGCCAAATATGTCTATACTAAAAGCCGAGCGATGAAATTCAAGCAGACCAAATATCATCTTATTAATGTGGCTGATGGACGGGAATTTGAAGATTCTGGCTGGACTCTAGCGGATCCCGAGTCAGAATCTCCTTCTCTTGTCCGTGCAGTATATGAGAATAAACTTTTTACTCCGAGAGAAGATCTAGACGGAATTTATCGATACGCGGGGTGGATGCCCGTAAAGAGGATACTCAAGAA
>CANBDX010000108.1 GCA_947367315.1 uncultured Bacteroidales bacterium
CCCCACACTCGGATAGATATGGGATATCGGGGCACGCAGAATGTGCCCGTCCACAGGTATCTATACGAAAGTGAGTGCTGTCCGTCTCATCCTTCTACCTAAGAAAACTTCCACATTTTCAGAAAAGGACTTGCGAAAAACACTTTCACAATATGTAATATCAAATGGTCTCTGCCAAATGACGTTACAAATGTCGTAAAAGTTTTTCAAACGGACAACACTCAGCGGGGTATTGTTCAAAGGTATATTATAACTCAAAACATTTTGTTCCGCATCTCTCCAATCATATATAGTATTTGTTTGACATATAATATCCTATAGTGTTTTGGAAACAAGAGGAACAAAGATTTCAAGAAGACTTATCACAAATATTTGGTGGAAAAGGAAAAATCCTTACCTTTGCATTGTCGTCGGATGCGACGATTCGCTAATAGAGAACAAATACAGGTATCTGCCCCTATCGGATGCCTGTTTTTCTTTTCTTACAGAGACTTTTCCGAGGGAGATGTAGATTTGTAGGACGCTCCGAGAAGACTCGAACACTTACTCTATTAGCATTTATGAAGAAACGAGTCTCGCATCTGACCGTCCAAGCAACTACGAGAGTAGTGGTCTTGAAGCTTGTCAGAGTGAAGGCGTACATACGCTTTCGCCTCGGCAGGAAAGAGATGGTTCGGAGTCACTGGCGTAGGTATAGGGTTGCCTGCTCGGAAACATCCGTGACCGTATCTAAGTAAAGATACGCCATTACCTCCCTCGGTTTCATAGCAGAGATAATACCAGAAGGCATTATCTCTGTCTTTATTTAGGAACAATGCTCTCCAATAGTTCTCTATTCTTATCCCTAACAGACCGTGATATTGACTGGAGATATGTTTGTGTCGTGCGACTGGATGTATGTCCGAAGAACTTCTGAAGTTGCTCTGCACTCAGAACGGATTGGGCATGGGCTCCGTAGGTATGTCGAGCATGATGGGTGGTAAGTTTCCATAGATGCAGATTCTTAGAAATTGACTC
Organism: uncultured Bacteroidales bacterium; assembly: GCA_947367315.1. Classification (GTDB taxonomy): domain Bacteria; phylum Bacteroidota; class Bacteroidia; order Bacteroidales; family UBA932; genus Cryptobacteroides. The sequence goes on from CANBDX010000108.1 coordinate 1,018, forward strand.
CAACCCTTTGTTAATTCGCTTAATCACATCGTGTATCTTGTTGTCGATTGACTTCTGAGTAGTGCAATTAACAAGATATGGCAAGATGTAGTCGGCTGGTTTTGCTGGATTCAAAACGCCATACCGCCTCATTATTTCCTCTGCAACGGAAGTAAAAGGTATGACTGTTATAAGCCCGCTCTTTCTTGTCTTTCTTCTTCTGAAATAAACTTCTCCGTTGACGATATTCTCGTTCTTCAAAGCGAGTATATCACCCAAATTAGCACCGCTTAACTGCAACGACAGGATGAAGAAATCCTTTGCAAATCGTTCTGTTGTGTTCTGTGGCTGATATGCGAGAAATGCTCCAAGTTCATCGTCATCCAAAGCCGTCTTCTCTCTACGGACACTATTCAACGATTGCCCTTTGATATTTGCGAATGGATTTGAGCCCTTGACCATTCCCGACCTGACACCTTCATTATAGATAGCCTTCAGAGAACGAAGATATATCCTCAGAGTATTCTCACTGATATCCCGTCCTGCTTCCTTTTTATAAGCTTTCTTAACAAACGTTATGAAGTCCCTGACAAAACCATCATTAATAAGAGAGAACTTCGGCTTTGATGAGAATTTACACAACCAATTTACTGCTGTACGATATGAGGCTATCGTTTTCGGTTGCAGTTCCTGACTTTCGATATACCTTTCAGCAACGACGGTAAACAAAGACTTATCATCTGCCCTTGCATACAATCGTTGTTTGTACTCTCGGCCAAACTCATCAAAAGTAAATTTCTCTCCAAGTTCCGAAACAATCTCATTCGCTATAGACAAAGAACGCTTAACCGTCTCCATAGCAGATTTATGAGATTTCAACTTTGGATTCTCTAATTCCTCCTTAGTAAGAAGTACCTTCGTTTCGGTACTGTACAATCGTGGTATCCGCTCAAAGGTGACACGGATTTTGAGTTGTTTTCTTGATTCTCCAGCCTTACGAGAATCTAATGCAAGTTTCACTGTAGCAGTCGTCTCCATAAATCAAAAATGCACTAACAAAAGCACTAACATTTATTTGCGAGACGAAGGCTATGCAAGCCACCTAAAAACTATATTAAACTAACAATCAACACATTAAAAACATTCCGAACATTCAGGATTTTAGCATTTCTCTGACTGTTAATCAGAGGGTCCTTGGTTCAAGTCCAAGTTCGGGAGCCACTCAAAATCAAGCACTTACAAAGAAATTCGCAAGTGCTTTTTTCTTACCAGCCTTTGGCTATATTTTCGGCCATGATGGCCACAAGCCGTTCGCGGGCTTCGATTGCAGCCCAGGCGACATGTGGTGCAAGCCTCATACGTTCAGGATGCCTCATCTTAAGATACGGATGATCTTCCGGTATCGGCTCTGTCACAAAAACATCGATGCCGGCTCCGGCAATGACACCTTCATCCACCGCATTTGCAAGATCCGCCTCCACGACTATCGCTCCGCGCCCCATGTTCACAAGGAATGCAGAAGGCTTCATCATAGCCAGTTCACGTGCACCTATCAGGTTAAGAGTCCTTTCGTTCAGAGGCGCATGGACTGACACTATATCAGATTCAGAGAGCAGTTGCTCAAGCGGAAGACAAGGGTAATCATGACAGTGACCCGTTCCTGAAGTCGAATAATAACACACCTTCATTCCGAAGGCTTCGGCTATCCGCGCCACTTTCTTTCCGATATTGCCAAGTCCGATGATTCCGATGGTCTTTCCGGCAAGCTCCCACCAGTTCCAGTTCGGATCTGTGAACATTCCGCTGCGGGAATAGCGCCCCGACTTTACACTTTCATCAAAATAAGGAGCCCCGCCGACCAGAGACAGGATGTGCATGAAGGTGGACTGCACGACGGAATCCGTCGAATATCCGACAGCATTACGCACAGGTATCCCCTTCGATGCAGCATATTCCACATCAATATTATTGACTCCTGTGGCAGCAATGCATATAAGCTTAAGATTCGGGGCGGAATCTATCAGTTCCTTATCCACCAGAACCTTATTGATAAGAAGGACATCTATATCCTTCACCCTTTCACGGGCCTGGGCAGGAGTGGAACTTTCATATTTCACAAAATCTCCCAATCGTTCAAACGGCTCAAAGGAAACATTACCCATCGTAGCCGCATCAAGAAAAGCTATCTTCATTTCAATAACAGTTAAATCTGTGTAAATATACACAAAAAAAAGAGGAAGAATCCGATATTCTTCCTCTTTTCTGAAAATGTGCCCGAGATAGGAGTCGAACCTACACGCCGTGAAGCACTCGCACCTGAAACGAGCGTGTCTACCATTTCACCACT
>CANBDX010000109.1 GCA_947367315.1 uncultured Bacteroidales bacterium
GGCAATGTAAACGGTTCCTCGGCAGATTTCACCGGAAACGTGACAGCCGGAACGACCCGGATATATGCGGTATATCCATACAATCTGGCAATATCTGCACATGGTAGCACACTCAAGGTCAACGTCCCTGCTGACCAGACATCAAAGGCCGGATCATTCGCGGAAGAGCACAATATATCCGTAGCAACGGCAGTCAAGACTCCTGGCATTGAAGAGGTAGGCAGCGTGGCATTCCACAATGCATGCGCACTTATCAAGTTCACAGTACCGTCATATATCTCTGATGTACAGAAAGTCACCGTATCAAGCAATACAGTAATGGCTGGCGAAATGACTATCGACTACAGCGGCGAACTTCCGATATGCAGCATATCGGAAAACGGAAGCAGGAGCATCACGATGACCGGATCATATGAAGCTGGAAGCACATTCTGGTTTGTGCTCGCACCTGTGACCCTCGATGGAATCACAGTGAACGTAGAAACAGCCCAGGGAACATACTCTATGAGTACAGACAGGCAGTTCGAGATGACAGCAGGCGCATACCGCACCCTCGGAACGCTCAATCTCGAGAAGGTATCGATGGCAACAGCATCAGCGAAACATGTATACAGCAACAATGTCCTCACCGGAACTGACGTAACCGTAAACCTCGGCATTCCCGAGATTACTGCCGCATACATCACGAATCTTTCGCTTAAGATAACGAATGCAGAAGGAACCGTGGTACGTACCCTAAGCAAGAGCAGCGCATCTGCATCAGAGATCATAAAGGCAGACTCTGCATGGCCATACCTTCCAAAGGGAGACTATATAGTATCAGGAGACTATACACTTGCCGGCAAAGACACCAAGAGCCTTGATTCCATTTCGTTCTCAATTACAGAGAATCCTGAGTTTACAGTAATCCCAGGAGCATACAGTTCATACACGAAATATCAAGACGGAGACTCCGCAAGCGCAAACTCTTGTCAGGCAGAAACAATCTACGCAGTAAACACTGTAGCAGTAGGAATATCAGATGTAATCTTGAAAAACACAAACTATTCCAATATCCTAAGCCAGACTACCTATACATTGGATGGTAACACTGCAACTGAAAACGTAGCTGCAGGCCAGACTTGGGGCAGTCATATAGTAACTGCAACACTCCTATTCGACGGAGTCGAGCGTACAGGACAGAAGGACTGCCACATCACCGGATTGCCTTATACTCTTAACACTGCTGCCAATGACAGTGAGCATAAGTGGCAAGAAGAAGGAAATGTTAATTGGAATACTGACGGAGGAGTCAGATTAGGTTATTACCAGTGGAGAGGAGAAGCTTACATTATGAAGACTTTCGATATACCATCTGATATAAATATTCAGGTTACTGGAAATGGTATCGTAAACGGCACCGGAAATTGGGTAAAAGTCGATAACACTATCAGTATAAGCATCTCAGATAACATCGCAAAACCCAGAAAGGTAATAAAGAAACCGATTTTAACTGTAATGTAACAGCTGCAATAAAGGCCAATAACGGAAAGGTAGAGATTAACAGCAGTTATAATCTTGAGTCCGCAAAAGTTGTTATAAAGGACTTCACCATCAGTTATAGCACAAAATAACATCACATCCATACACAAAAGAGGCGCGGTCATCAAGACCATGCCTCTTTTGTATATTTATCTTACATCAAGCAAAGTAATGTCGAATATAAGTGTAGAGAAAGCCTTTATCGGACCGGAAGGACGGGAACCATAGCCTAGATTGTAAGGTATCACTATCTCCCAACGTGATCCGGCAGGCATCTCCCTCAGGGCGGTAATCCATCCTGTTATGAGTTCATTAAGTCTGAATGTCGCAGGCTTTCCCTTTGTGGTTTGGTCGAAAACCTTTCCGTTGATGAGTCTGCCGGAATAGTATACCGTAACGAAACTCTTCGGAGACGGCTTAGGACCGTTGCCCTTGTTAAGCACTCTGTACATCACGCCGTTGAACATTATGTTCACACCCGGCTGCTTGGCATATTCCTGAAGGAACTCCTGATTCCTCAGCTTATATGAATTATCTATCTGAGCCATTTCTATTATAGGTTTATGTTTTCCTCATATATTCTTTCCACTTCCGCCATCATCGCTTCTTCATCATCGATAAGGTCCTGAAGTTCATTCAGGCGCGCTGCATTGTCGCTCCACGGAATCCATAGTCTCAGATAGCCTCCACGTCCGTATTTCTCCTTCAGGTGGTCACACGCACGGTTCAGATGTCCCGCACGGTCAAGCTCCGGATAATGCTTCTGTCCGAACTGAATGGTTCTCAGAATTATTGTCTCCCCCACTATTACCCTGTCAGCCTCAGCTACAAGCATCCCGTATATGCTCCGCGGAGCACCCTTGCCTGATGCACGATGATCTTCAGCAGCCTGTGCGATCAGCTCCACCTGCTCTTCGCTGAACCATTCCCTCATACGCATATCCCGACGTATGATCTTTCCGGAATCCAGATGATGGTTGTCACGTCCGTTCACCAATCCAAGGTCGTGACATGCGGCTGCTGCAAGCAGGATATTCCGGTCAATAGGGTCGCGCCAGACGGAAGACGCATCTTGCGGATGAGCATCCAGCCAGGCATCCCTCTCCTCCATCAGTTTGAGCGCCTGCGATATTACAGTAAGCGCATGATCCTCCTTATGGGCTTTGTCAAAAGCCGCATAACGCGGAACTATCTCTTCGTAAACATATTTTTCGATTCCGGACATGGCATCAAGTATTCTTCAGCACAAAAGTACCATAAACTTTTCAAATATGCACAAAAAAATCCCGGGCCATTTCTGGTCCGGGATAACTGTATATCGAAAACCGATTACTCAGCTACGATCTCATACTTGAATGTACCCTTTACATCCTTGTAGCACTTTACAGTTGCCTCGTAAACTCCGAGTTCCTTAGCAGCCTCAGCTACAGTGATGTCCTTCTTGTCAACCTCTACGCCAGCAGCAACGAGAGCCTCAGCAAGCTGAGCTGTAGTTACTGAACCGTAGATCTTGCCTGACTCGCTTACCTTTACAGCAACCTTAACAGTAGTCTCAGCAAGCTTAGCTGCGAGAGCCTCTGCATCAGCTACGAACTTAGCGATCTTGTGAGCCCTCTGACGGAGGTTCTCAGCGTGTACCTTCTTTGCAGAAGGAGTCGCCATGATAGCGAAGCCCTGTGGGATAAGGTAGTTGACAGCGTATCCTGTCTTTACATTGACGATATCGTCTGCGTGGCCAAGGTTAGCCACATCCTTCTTAAGAATAATCTCCATATTGCTGTCCTCCTTATTATTTCAAAA
>CANBDX010000110.1 GCA_947367315.1 uncultured Bacteroidales bacterium
GACTTCCGTGAGCTCAGCGCCACAGGAGACTTCGAAGCCCTCCGTAATCTTGAACCGAAGCTCAGACGTCTCCAGACTGTCTTCTCTGACATGAGAAAGGAACTTATGGACGATATCCAGGCAAAACAGGTGAACATCAATACCGCATACCTGTATCTGAATGTCCTGCAGGAGTCGGAGTCGATGGCGATCACGCTCTCCCGACTTATACGTTCTTCAAGGAAGTTCCAGCTAGGATAGCGGCTACATGTTTCCTAAGACAAAGCGGGGGCGTCAGCTGAACTGTGTCAAGTCTGTTAGATAAATTCGAATATGGTTAGATTAAAATATATTTCAGGATAAACAGAATTGCAAGAATGTACATTGCAGAAGACAATTTCTTGAATTTACCGCAGATCATGTTCATTAGGACATAAGTTATCATTCCTATAAGAATTCCGTTAGAAATCGAGTACGTCAGCGGCATCATGAGCATACATACAAATGCAGGGATTGACTCAGAGAAATCATCGAAATTCACATTCTTGATCTGCTCCGCCATCAGCAATCCGACAATGATCAAAGCCGGAGCTGTAGCTGCAGATGGTATTGAAAGGAACAGTGGTGAGAAGAACATTGCTATTACGAAGCAGCCTCCTACAACCAGTGCTGTCAAGCCCGAACGTCCTCCCTGGGCTACTCCAGCTGCACTTTCTACATATGTTGTAGTCGTAGAAGTTCCCAATAAAGCTCCAGCAGTCGTAGCTATGGAGTCTGCCATGAATGCCTGCTTCACTCTGTAGATATTACCGTTTTCATCCATCATCTTTGCTTTTGTACAAACTCCAACAAGAGTTCCCACTGTATCGAACATGTCAATAAAGAAGAATGTAAAGACAACCACGAGCATGTCGACCGAGAAGATCTTGTCGAACTCAAACTGGCAGAAGATCGGATCTATGGATTCAGGAGCTGACACTATTCCTTTGAACTCAGTCACGCCAAGAGGAATACCGATGACCATAGTGATGATGATTCCCAAGAGAATCGCTCCAGGTACATTGCGTGAATACATGAAGCCTGTAATGACCAGACCGATAAAAGCAAGCAATGCAGATCCTGAGGTGACGTCACCAAGGGCGACGAGGGTAGCTCCATCCGCAACTACTACACCGGCACTCTTAAGACCTATAAAAGCGATGAAGAGTCCGATACCGGCACCAATGGCATTCCTCAGACTCATCGGAATCGCATTCACTATAGCTTCTCGTAAATTCGTAAGTGTCAATACTATAAATATAAGGCCCTCAATAAGTACTGCTGTAAGGGCGAACTGCCAAGAGTAACCCATTCCCATGCAGACGCTGTAAACGAAGAATGCGTTCAAGCCCATTCCAGGTGCCAAACCGAAAGGAAGTTTGCCGACAAAAGCCATTGCAAGACATCCTACTATAGCAGCCAGAGCGGTAGATGTAAATACAGAACCTACAGGCATGCCGTCAAGTTCGCCGAACATCGTAGGATTGACGGCGAGGATATATGACATGGTGAGGAATGTGGTGATACCAGCAACAATCTCTGTGCGGATCGTTGTCTTTGCGGGATCAAATCCGAATAGTTTCTTGAGCATATCGTTTCAATTTAGAAAGTCCATTTTGCACCGACAACCGGCATGGCGTGGAATCCCTTTGCCACAAAGTTTGCAGAAAGCTCCAACTCGCCACCGACGCTGAGATTGATCTTTTCCCATCCTTTGATCTTGTTTAGGTTCACCCAGAACTGAGGTTCTGTCATGAATATGAATTCCGTTCCCTGCCAAGGACGGTGCTCCCTCCAGAAATCGGCAAATCCGCTGAATGTGCACCAGCCTTTCGCAAACTCGATTCCCCACACTCCTGTAATCTGGAAATTATGCATCTGACACTTGCCAAGAGCATCTGTTGTTCCGGGAATCGCCTTGTACATTGCAGAGACCGACCATGTCTTAGTAAAGTCCTTCGAATGACCTGAATATGTCAGTCCTCCCAGGAACGAGTTGTTGAACGATGTTCCGACACTGAGTCCACCATTATACTCAAGATGCACTGAAAGCCAGCTGACCTTGGAATCCTGCCAGAAATTCAGTTCACGGGCAATTTCCCAATATGCTCCACTGGCTTTTGGAGAGTAGTCAAAATCAATAAAGAAGAATGTGCTTCCACCGGCATCAGGACGGAACATTTCAACCGTCGACGTAGCGCAACCTCTTCCGCCATCATAGAATAATTGGATGTTCTGTGCCTGTGCTTTATTTATCCCTGAGATAGAGATGACAGATAAAAGCAACAGGACTGTAATGAATAGTTTTTTCATAAGTACCCGATTTATCGGTGTAAATATAACAAATCTACAGCAAATTGTATCTATCTTCGAACTTTATCGCAAGCTGTTGTGAGATAATGGTCTCTCGGAGTTGTAACTGTAATGTCGCCTACAGGTGTCTGAACCTGTTTCTGCATCTTGCCATTGCGACGATTGCCTGACTCGCGTGACTCCTGAGTAAGGTGAGCATCCATCTCTCCCTCCAGGACCGCATTGACTATGTTCTCAATCATCGGAGCGAGTGCTCCATCTTTACCAAACAGCGGCTTACCCGCTTTAATGTCATCAAGAATCTGTGCCTTGAAGATGCTGAAATCTACTTCTATTTTCATCGTTACTGTGTATTACAAAAATAAAACTTTATTCTTGCTTGACACAGTTCATTTTACACTCTCTATTTTTCAGAAGATTTTGTTACTAAAATTAAGCAATCTGTTCCTGGAGAAGCTATTATTTTTGGTAACTGCGTTCCAATGCCATTGCAGATAAAAGTTCATAGACCGTGTCCAGATCCTAATAGTGAAAATTATATAGTTTCAAAGGAATGGTTTAAAAAATCATGATTTATACAGGAATTTTAACTTTTTTGCACTTTGTTTAACTTGAGTTGGTAAACGGTTGGTTAACTTTGTAACTCGTCGATACACAGGCTTTACTATACTCTCTGGGGGAGCACGAAAGGAGTTCAGAAATGAACTCCTTTTTCTGTTATTTGGGATCAAGTGAAAATACTGGTTGGAAATTTAGTCATTGAGCCGCTATAATTAGCCCCGCTTGAACCGCGACGCAAG
>CANBDX010000111.1 GCA_947367315.1 uncultured Bacteroidales bacterium
GGACTCCAAAGCTGAAGCTGGCTATTGCAAGTCCTCCCTGCAGACGAGTGATCTCTATATGGGACATCTTTGGCATAACTCAATTATTCTTTGTCTCTTACTGCGAAGAAGTAAATGAACGGCTCATATCCGGTACCGGAGTTTGTAGCTGAAGGCTTTGGAATAGTTATGACGCCATTCTCCAAGCGGCCAAGGTATGAACCGCCTCCCGGCACATCTGCCTGGTGAGGTAATCCGGTGATGTAGAGGTCTATATTAACATCTGTCGGAAAGCCTTCCAGAGTTATTACAAAGTCCTCCTGCATGTAGTTATAGCCGTTATCTGAGAAGTCTGCTGTCAAGAAACACCAGCCGTCTTCAACGACACAACAAACGTTGTCCTCATACATGTCGTAGTTCTGGTACACGAAATTCAGCTTCGTAACCTTAGACTTCTCGATGGGAGTTCTCTTGCCTTTCTGGACATAGAGAGTCGCAAGAATAATGTCTATACTCTCCAGCTCATCATAGATAGGAAGCTTCTCGATGCAGATTGTATTCTTATCCTTGATCCAGGTTCTTAGTACGGTACCGACACCGTAAGTCTTCCTGTATGACTGGTCTGGCCACATAAGCTGTTCAGACCTCATGAAGCATGACGAATTGGAACTCTTGCCGAATGAAAGATCCGGAACATAAATCTCCAGAACGGAAGCATTACGATACGCCTCATTCTTCGGATCAATCGTGAACTTACTGTTCAGAACGACTACCTTTTCAGACTGGTAATCCTTTATCTCAATGGCACTGCAGCCAAAATTATTTCCTGTTGGTATTATCATAGCATCATAAATTATCTGTCAACAAATACTCCAGTAGTATGAACCTCAGAAGGCTTCTCATAATGACCACCGCGAGCCTTGAATGAAATCTCGTAGTTTCCGATCCACTTCATCACATCAACGCAATACACCTGAGGTGAATAATTGTTCTCTGCAGTACCACGTGCCAGGATCATAGTCTTTCCCTCGATGAAGTTCTTCGGTTCCTTCTTCAAGACAAATGTCGAACTTGCCACATTGTCCTCACCATACAGAATCGCATCCACGGAACAAATCGCAGATCCAGGAGACAACTCGAAATCAAGCCCCTCTCCATGGGAATCCTCAGTCACATCGTTCTGAGTAAAGCGGGCACGAGGAACATATTCCGTCTGATAAGCAGTTGAACTCTCTTTGCAGACTGCACTGATGGCCATAGACTCACCGGTGAAGCCGGTCTTCTTATCAAGCCAATAGAACTCACAGAAGTACTTTTTGCCGGCTTCAGGAGCTACGCCCATAACCGATGTATAAAGTGCAGTTATATCGGCATCACCCCAATCCGGAGCCAAACCAGGAGTAATGATCACTGTCTGTCCCCAGCCTGATGACACTCCAGGACTGAGAGCAGGAGTCATCTTGAACACAAGGACGTGACTTTCCGAAGGCTGCTCGAGACCAGTGAACACGATCATATCAGGAGAGATCCAAAGGTCTTCGTAAAGAACCTCAGGAACGTCTGCCGTATAAAGCGGAGCATCAGTAAGCATCGGTTCACCGACCATCTGAAGATTTGAATTGATACGGACAAAAGCATTATGGGCGGTCATCTCAGCTGCAGAGCCGAGAGTGGAGATGCCCTTCATATGACCAGCCAAGACCTCCCACTGGTTAATTTGGGAATCGGAGAGCTGTCGGAATGTGCGGGAGATCTTGGAAAGTCTATTACGAGACACAGCCTGAGCTGGCGTTACTTTCTTGGAATGTTGAGCACGAGAAGAGAGAATATTTCGCCCCTTGACATTGCGGGCGGTTACGTCCTTCGCTGTGCCAGCGAAGTCATTGAAGGCTATTGAGGGTTTTACGATCATAAGGCTGCTATGCAGCTCCCTCAATTCCAAAGGCAAATATAAGAATTTATTTAATAAGTTGTGCTATAATGTTTTAAGAATTTATAACTAAAGTTTTGCTTTATGTAAAACATAAAGAAATTTCACGAACTTTGCATTACCTAAACTTCAACCTATGCCGAAATACATCCCCAATTCCAGATTCTCCGACTGCTATGCTTCAGTCGGCAACATCACCTTCTTCCATCGAGACGGCGAGTGCTACTTCCGCACCAAAGCCAACCCCACATTCCCCGGTACCGCCTGCCAACAGGTCCAGCTCTCCATCCATCAACGAGGCCTCCGCGAATGGAGAAACCTCAACCACGACGAGCAGCTGGAATGGAACGCCCTGGCCAAGTCAGTAAAATCCAAACGCCCACCGTTCAACACCTCAACCCATATCAGCGGATACAACCTGTTCATGTCAGCTTACCATGGCCTAGCATGCATAGGCGACGAACGCATCCCCACACCTCAACCACTCCCGACCTTCCCGGTCATACACCTGCAGCACTCATCCACAACCATCATCAACGACACTGACCTGCAACTATCCTTCCACCTAACCACCGGCCACATCCCCGACAACATCCGGATCATCGCCAAGATCCAGCTTACCGCCCCAGGCATGAGCAGCCACCGAGGAAGGTTCAGGAACTACATCGGCACAAAAACAGACGACAACCACGTCAGCTTCATCATCCACGACTACCGCACCGTCACCGGACTAGACCTGAAGGAGTACCAGGTACACCTGCGTCACCTCCTCATCGACTCAGACAGCGGACACAGATCCAAAGAGACACCCCTATCCACAGGAATAGGAATATAGGGTATCTATATATATTATAAGTCTTAAGCTCAGAGGTAACTCAGAGGGACATGAGAGGATCCTTGCAAGACAGTTTCACATCCCCATACATATATCCACAAGCACACCCTCCGGGCGGGGCACGACGGCGAGTTCTGCACTGACGCGGAAGCGTCCGTCAGTTCTCTTTGGCCTGTGGTGTTTGACGGCGGTTTTCGCGTCCGCGACAGCGGATGCGGAAACTGACGGCAAATGCCATAGGAGGCAAGCCCGTAGGGCGCGGCAGGAGCCGGACGCACTGAGGGTGAAGCGGGAGATAACGGTCTTTCCGGCTCTGGCA
>CANBDX010000112.1 GCA_947367315.1 uncultured Bacteroidales bacterium
TATGCCTCCGCAAGCTCCAGCATAATGTCAACAATCCTCCTGTCAACAACATCCCCGCCTTCGGCCAGGATGTGAAAAATAAACCATTCAGCATCTTGTAATTCCAATCAGAAGCGCTTATATTTACACACATAAATCGGGATTTATGCATAGGTCACAATTTAATACAAGAGAGAAATCAATCTACAGAGTAACCTGGATAGGAAGCATAGTAAACATCCTTCTATTAGTGTTAAAGTTCATCGCCGGAATTATAGGACACAGCTCGGCTTTGGTTGCAGACGCGGTACATTCCCTGTCGGACTTCATCACAGATATTATAGTAATCGTATTTGTAAAGATCTCAGGAAAACCTGAAGATGATGATCATAAATACGGACATGGCAAGTACGAAACTCTTGCAACTGCATTAATTGGTATTGCCCTGTTTGCCGTGGGCATTGGACTTCTCATAAATGGAGCCACAAAAGTATCAGAAGTCATTAATGGAGCTGTACTCCCAGCACCAAGCTTGATTGCATTAGCTATAGCTGCCATATCAATCTTAGCCAAAGAGATACTATACAGATACACTGTACACGTTGGGCGGAATCTCAACTCTCAGGCAGTCATTGCAAACGCATGGCATCATAGAAGTGATGCATTTTCATCAATCGGAACCCTTGTAGGTATAGGCGGTGCAATTATCCTCGGAGAAAAGTGGAGAATCCTTGACCCTATCGCAGCCATAGCTGTCAGCACATTCATCATCAAGGTAGCCATTGATCTCATAAAGCCTTGCGTTGACGAACTTCTTGAACGCTCATTACCGGCTGAAACTGAGAAGAAAATTCTTGACATCATCGTTTCTTTTTCTGAGATCAGTTCACCTCATCACCTCCGTACACGACGCATAGGCAACCACATTGCAATCGAAGTTCATCTACGCATGGACGGACAGACAACATTGGAAAATGCTCATGCAATAGCAACAGCTGTTGAGAAACGACTCAAGGAAGAATTTGGTCCCGACACCCACATCGGAATTCATATGGAGCCAATCAAACATACGGTACAAAAGTAAATTCCAGTTTACCGAATAGACCTGCCAGACATTACAAAATAAACTATTCCCCTCATGACTGAAGTCTTGAGGGGAATTTCGTCATGATACAATATTTTTTTCTGTCAGTACTTGATTTAATGCAACATTTGTTATATTTGTGGGAAATTTCCAACTAATATAACTTTTATGCAAGAAAAAGACGGTAAATACATCTTCGGAGTAGTGAAGGTGGGTGACAAAGGACAAATCGTAATTCCTCGTGATGCACGCAAACAGTATGACATAAAACCAGGAGATGCTCTACTTCTGCTTGGGGATAATAACGGAATGGCACTAGTAAAGACTCAGATTTTCGAGGACCTTGTAGGTCAGGTCATGGAGGGACTGACAAAATGAGAAAACATTGGATAGACAATCTCCGCTGGGTGACAGTCCTTCTTGTTCTGCTTTATCATGTCATTTATTTCTACAACAATAAAGGTGTTTTCGGAGGAATAGGAGGCTTTGGTGACGGACCTCAGTATCAGGATGTCGTCATGTACATCCTCTACCCTTGGTTTATGCCTCTGTTGTTCATCCTTGCAGGAATTAGTGCGCGATATGCTTTGGAACGACGGTCTGCCAAGGAGTGGTTCAAGATACGTACGAGAAAGCTTCTTGTTCCATCAACTATAGGACTCTTCTTCTTGAGTGCCGGTATAGGATGGATTAACACCATGAGCGGGCCAGCTGCGGAAAGTATTGCAGCACTTCCAGGTCCTGTAAAATATCTGATATGGTCTATCAGCGGTATCGGCCCGTTATGGTTCATTCAGGATCTCTGGCTGCTGTCTCTTGTTCTGCTCGTCGTCAGAAAGATGGATGCAAAAGGCAAGTTCATGAACCTCTGTGGCAAGGTCGGGATGGTTCCACTGATATTGATGGGCGTACTCTTCTGGCTGGGACATCAGACCCTTATAATGGAACCTGATCCTGCAGGGGCTAACGGACTATGGAATCTTTACAAGCCAGTATTCTACCTGATTCCTTTCCTGATGGGATATTTCGTATTCTCACATGATAGCATTCAGGAAATTGTGGGCCGTGCATGGATTCCGCTCATGGTATGTGCTTTGGTTTCAGGCACCATTCTGACGCTGACAGGGTTCGGTCAGGATAACACGTTGCCGAAGTATCTGAGTTCTCCTCTTAACAATATCTACGGATGGCTTATGTGCCTTGCGATGATGGGCTGGTTCAAGACTTCGTTTGACAGGACAGGAGCATTTGCCTCATATATGACTCGCTCAAGCTACGGCATCTACATCGTACACTATCTAGTAATCGCCACAGTCGGCTATTTCCTGAAGGTCAAGACTCAGCTGCCTCCAGTGTACATATATATCATTTTGACAATTGCTGTATTCACTCTCTCGCCACTACTCTATGAATTACTCAAGCGTATTCCATTCATAAGATGGTGCATACTGGGTGAAAAGAAATAAGATAATCAGATGCCGTCCACGTAGGAGTAGCGTGGCGGGTATGTAATCGTATATCCGTTTGCCTCAATCCATTCAAGTACTTCACGAATGTTTTCGTTCAGGCGGTTGTATGGGCCATAAACCTTCATACATACAGCTTCTGTGGCCTGAGGAATCTGCTTGAACTTGATTATATCAGAGTCCTTTCCCATGGCTGCAACCTGCTCGCAGTATTCGATGTCTATATTTTCCTTCTTGTATCCTCCGTGCTCGATGGTATAACAGTAACCAGGCTCCGGACACTCACATCCCAGACGAGAAATCTCGTCCTTTGCCTTTTATATGGTTTAGCGAACCCGACATCCTTATTTTAGATCCCAGGACTACAATCCTACCAGGCTATTGAACAACGGAACGATCACTGCCGTAAGGATTCCCATCAGGGCTATTGAAAGGCCGCTTATCGCTCCTTCAACCGCCCCCATTTCTATAGCTCTGGCTGTACCCAG
>CANBDX010000113.1 GCA_947367315.1 uncultured Bacteroidales bacterium
GTGCCAGAGCACGATACAATGGATTGTTTTCTGTGAGATGTTTCGTATATTTACACAGACAAATCGGGATTTTATTATGTCATCTTTTCAGATTTACATCATAAAGCGGAATAACAACTCTCCTCGTGATATTAAAGAATTAAGCGAATGGGTTTCGAATCAGATTGAATCTACTCCTGTAGAATGTCAGGACGATAGAAGTATTCTATGTACTCCATTAAGAGATTGCTACGAACAGATATTAGAAAGGTACCCAGCTCTCAATGGCAGGGATGCGACTGATGACGATGAACTGATTGATAAAGCATTTGATTATTATCTGTCTCGCAATGTAATAATGATAGACTGTACATATTCCCAACATATTCCTGCATTTGAATATGTACAAGGTATTGCGAAGAAATACGGATTGTGTATATATCATACGCAGTCAATTAAATTATTGGATGACAATAACACTCCAATAGGTTATGCAACTCAACATTATACCACCGATTATCCTACGCTATGGAAAGCCATTATATTGTCATTAAAGACCCCTATTATTGTTTCGATGATAATATTTGCGGTTTATTATATAATCAAATATCTATGCACATTGAATCCGCTACCAGATTATTTACCTTCGATTCATATTTCACCTACAACAATAGCAGTCATTACCTTTATATATGCTGCCTTCCTTATTGTAATAGGTGTGCGGAATGCACGAAGAGGTAGAAGAAAGATGTACGAGGAGACTAACATTGACAACTAAATTCGTATTTATATGAAACGGTTTAATTTGCTCATAATCGGGATTTTAATATTTCTGACATCGTGTTCAAGAAGTCCAGAACGTATCTTGTCACAAATATGGGGATTGAATGTCAGAGGATTGGAACATCATACAGAATTTTGTACAGATGAATGGTGTCTTAACGGTGATGGCCTAATCGAAATCAAAATGAAAGTAGATTTGCCGCAAATAGATATCGACTCTCTGATTTCTAAAGGAGCCAAGCCATTACCACTTAAGGAGCCAACGGACACCAGCATATTGGCAGAAGACACCAATTCGTGGTTAGAACGAATCTCAGGTATAAAAGGGGCAACAAACGGCGTATATTTTTATGAACCTGGTCATCAAGAACCACACGAGAGTGAATTCCTCATTTACGATAGAGATTCACAGACATTATATTATCGTATGATGATAATGTAAATTAAATTCAGATTTATCTCTGAACTTGATTTAAAGTCAGGAGTTGCAGATTGGAACATCAGTTCCTCTGCAACTCCTTCTGCATTAAAACAACAAGCTTATGAAAGATTCACAATAAGACTTTACCAACCATCCTCATCGTGGTCCGAACAATATCCGCAGTTGCATTCATTGTCGAACTCGCGGTCGTGCCATGCTGTCGGAAGATTTATTCTCCCGTTTCTTACTTAATGGCTGCGCCAATCAGTATATCAAAGAATCCCAAAATTTTGTAAATCATCAGAGTTTCACTATATTTGCATCATCAAATAAGCCGAATTCTACCGGCGAAACAATCCATCAAACATATCCGACGGCTGTCAAAGGCCATTACGGGGGCATTGTATCCCGTCCTGTCTGACCATTGCGGGTCAGTCGTTCTTTGACATATCGGCAGCCGCATCGGAATTGATCATTGTCTAACCTTTAATCATTCATGTTATGATGGAAAGAAAGTATCAACTAGTCGCATGGACCGAGAACATTACCGACAGGGAGAACGCAAGGCTTTACATGATTCCCTCGCTTGAGTGCGAGGTGCAGGCAGACCTTGTCACTGACCTGACCTTTATTCATCGGGAGGAATACAAGTTTGACGGTCCTGTCAGTCTTGACCTGGCAAGAAGAGCAGTCCTGGCATATGAGAGGATTTCAAGATTCGAGATACTCGCCGGTCACCCCGGAGATGGCATCAGATATCTGTTCTTCGCCGCCAAATACTGCATCTTGGAGGATGACTGCAACTGGGTCTACTATGACACTGACCTTGGCAGCTACTCATATTTCTGCGGGGAACTCCGTCACGAGTTCATCAGGCTCTGTGAAGAAGGCATGCGCCTTGCAAAGAAATTCAGGCGTGAAGATGTCCTTCAGGAGGGGAAGCCAAGGCAGATGCTTGAGATGTATTACGAGCAGACCCAGGAGGAACGGGACCTAGAGCAGCTGTAAATCCCAAGTTGTTCATAATCAACAACTTAAGCATTGCGCTATGCTACCACTCCAGAGATCAATGTTCTGATCTTCTTTCCATACATTGACACCTTAAAGGTCACTGACTCATGCACATCTATCTCACATATTTTGCCTAACATATATCGGCAATATTTATATAAGATAGGCTTATTGTCTGTTTTACATATTTCATCAGCACGCCTCAAGCACCAAGAAAGGACATAATCCATTACAATCTCTGCCTTTGCATCCTTCTCACTTGAGTCAACAATTAATTTGGCTAATTCTTTCTGTGTCATGACATATGGTATATGTATTCACAAAATTAGGTATAATTATTCAGCCGTCAAAAGGAAGTCTAGGAAAGGCCCAACATTATCGTCGTTGCCCCTGCAGTCAAGTTCAGCCGGTACATCGTCTACCATTGTATCATAGTAGACACGACACCTACGGTATATAAAATCTCCTAAAGAGACTCCTATCGGTCTATGTTCCGCCTCTGCAAGAAGTTTGTCCTTTATCTGTTCATTGGTATAGTCTTGCATCCAGAAGCATCGTGATCCATCCTGATTCAGTATCTGCTGAATCTTCATCTCGACAGAAACCTCAAAGGTATTCATCCTCAAAAGATCAGGGATGGAATAGTGCTTATGAGTGCAGATATCATGCACAGCATGGCATATAACCAGATGGTCGAGTTTCGGATGTTTCAGCCATCCTTCTGCCCAAGTGGTTCCGTCATCAAAATCGTCTTTTATATC
>CANBDX010000114.1 GCA_947367315.1 uncultured Bacteroidales bacterium
GGAGTATCAGATGTTAAATACTTCTTGTTCAGAGTCACTAAGATCTATGCTTAGACACATACTTTTGCGACTGAGCCTAAATCAACCGGGATTTTCCGTTGAGCCCGATTTTCCGTTGAGCCCTAGCAAAGATTGCGAAAAAACAAAAAAGCCGTCCCTTGTGCACAAGGACGACTGACATATGATGGAACCCCGTCGGGTGAAATTTCTCGCTGTCATTCCGCTGGCGGACTGAGCCGAGGAATCTTTTCAAAATTTAAGGTCATCCGAAGATGACCTGTTCTGGAGCGGAAAACGAGACTCGAACTCGCGACCCTAACCTTGGCAAGGTTATGCTCTACCAACTGAGCTATTTCCGCGTATCCCTCAAATGGGATTGCAAAGGTACGCATTATTTTGGAACTTCCAAATTTTTCTGCAACTTTTTTTAAAAAAAGTAATATTGTCCGTGATTTGACCCGTTTTCTGAACGAGTCGCACAGTCCTATTCCGTTACCTTGACCCAATCCACCTGCATCCAGCCGCTGTCGTTCTTCCGGGCAAGGCGGTTGCAGTAAAAGCCGAACTTGGCTCCTATCCATTTGCCTGGTCTGCCTGTGAAGACAGCCTCCTTGCCGGTGAGTTCAGGATTCTTCATCCGGGTCCATTTTCTGCCGTCGAGGCTGTACCAGAATGTGGCTGTGAGGTCCGGCACATTTCCCTTGCGCTCGCGAGGCTCAACCATGAGTCGCAGGAACACATCTGCTGCCTCATATGCCAGAGGCGCTACCGGAGGCACTGTGGTGGACATGTAATTGTTTGAATATGGCATCGGAAGCGGAACGGATGTCAGCTTCACGGACTCCAACACCTTTTCGGAGCTGCCTTTCAATGCATCATTGCATTCGACGTACTGAAGCACAACTCCTTCGGGGGTGTCCACAAGTTTCAGAGTGGCATAGTCCAGTCCCATGAGCACAAGGCCGCATGATTCTCCACGTTCCTCCAACTGAGGATTCGGGATGAAGCGGATCTTGGCTGTGACTGTGAATTTGTCTGCAGGGGTCTTCTGAAGGAGCAGGTTAGGCGTATCTCCGAGATTTCTCCATCCTTCAGCCTGATCCACAGAGTACAGTCTCAGGGCTCCAAGTCCGTTGGTATGGGTCTCTCGTGCGGCAGAGTCAATGTAGTACCAGTAAGGCGAAGGGACTCCATGCCATTGCCACTGGCCTCCGAGATCCAGGGATGTGAAATCGTCGCTTTCTGCAGGCTGGAACACTCCTGAGCTTTTCAGTGAAGGCTTCCTGTATTTCATTACCGGCTCGCCGACTCCGTCGCCGTCCCTGTCGATGCCTATCACCGGCCAGCCCTCTGAAGTCCATGTCATAGGCTGCAGATGCACCACGCGGCCATATGCATCCTTATCCTGGAAATGCATGAACCAATGCTCTCCTGCAGGGGTATCCACCCATGCTCCCTGATGAGGTCCGTTTATCGGAGAATCGCCCTGTGCCATTACCACTCTTTCTTCGTATGGGCCATAAGGAGTGGATCCGCGAAGTACCACCTGCCATCCGGTAGGCACACCTCCGGCAGGGGAGAAGATATAATAGTTTCCTTTATATTTATAGAATTTGGTTCCTTCTATTGTAGGTTGGGTCTCGTGGCCATCATATACTATGCGGCTGCGTCCGAGGAGCCGGGTGCCGTCAGGGGACATCGGTGCCACGAACATCACGCTCTTATGGCCTGCGCGGCTGCCGGCGCATCCGTGAGAAAGATAAGCCTTTCCATCCTCATCCCATAGAGGGCACGGGTCAATGAATCCCTTAGCCTTCACCACCCACACCGGGTCTGACCATGGACCGCGGGGATCCTGGGCTTTCACCATGAATATACCTCTGTCAGGATCGCCGCAATAGATGTAGAACTCTCCGTTGTGATGACGGATGGCTGGAGCCCACACCGCATTGCCATGCTGCGGAATTGTGCGCCATTCCTGTGGTCCAGGAAGAGGAGTGACAGGAGTATCAAGCCTCTGTCCGAGGGTTTCCCACGGAGCGTCATCGTCCCAAAGAGGACCAGGAAAATCATTAAGAGCGGCTCCGATGATCTCCCAGTTCACGAGGTCTGTCGAATGGAGGATCTGAAGCCCGGGCATGCATCCGAAAGATGAGGATGTAAGGTAGAAATCCTCGCCCACGCG
Organism: uncultured Bacteroidales bacterium; assembly: GCA_947367315.1. Lineage (GTDB taxonomy): Bacteria > Bacteroidota > Bacteroidia > Bacteroidales > UBA932 > Cryptobacteroides. Next base: position 2,186 of record CANBDX010000114.1, read on the forward strand.
ACATACGTCAGGGTCGGAATAGTCGGCGTTGAGGACGGGATTGATATAGTGGGTACCCTTGTCCGGATTCCAGCTCCGGGAAGGTGTTCTCGTGTTATCGGCATAAGAAGCAACTGCTAAGCAAAGCAGTGCCGATGTTATAAAATGTCTCATTCTGTACATGGCGGTATCCGTTTGATTTCTAAAGCAAATATATGCTTTTAAGAGCCTTAATCCAAACCTCATGGTTTTTATGATTTGGTTTTGTGACAAAATGTCCGCCACTATGTTACGTGTCGCCCATAGCTCAGTGATGCTCATGCGTCCGTCCGCCCTCGTGTGGTCCTCATTTCCGGCCCTGCTATCCATACCGGAGAATATACTTTCCGTTACGATCCGGATTATTTCGGCAGGGATCCCAAGCGTCTGTGGACCGGTATCACCATTTGTGTCGAGGCTGATGGAGACTCTCACTACAAATCTGCCGTGCAGGAGCTGAATATCCAGCTGATGCGGTAACCGTTTCGGTGCGCTGCTCTAATACCTCGTTTTGACCATCTCGCCCCAGTCTCATGGTGACGTTCTAAGAGCCCTGTGTCTAGCGTTTCGGTGTGCTGGGATATATCCGTATTTCGCATGTCTTTGATTTTCAGCCTGTTATATGTTTGCCCCTTCCCCTTTTGGGAGGCCGCTGAAAAAGTCCCTTTGTATATGCTTATATCCTGCAATTATATTTTGATAGTTGCAGGATTTTTTATACC
>CANBDX010000115.1 GCA_947367315.1 uncultured Bacteroidales bacterium
ATAAGCTCCACACATTCAGTATTGTCGTATGCCTTAAAATTGAATGTAGTACCAAGAACCTTCACATCTACATCGCCCGATGCGATGATGAACGGCTGCTCCGGATTCTTGGCGACCTCGGCGAAGACCTCGCCTTCGATGAAGACCCTGCGCTCGCTGCCAAGGAAGGCCGACGGGTAGGTCACACGCGTGCCGGCGTTGAGATGCAGGTGTGTGCCGTCGGCAAGCACCAGCTCATCAGTCTGGCCATATGGGACCTTAAGTTCCAGCCAGTCAGCCTGTTCCGGAACAGAGAGCCTGTCATATACAAAAGCGCCGAGCAACGGGAGCATCACACATGCGGCGATTCCCATAGCCCAGCGGCCTATTGTCCTTACTGTCCTTTCAAAACGGCTCTTCCTGTCCAGGCCGAGCCTTCTTGACACCTTTACATATGCCGGCGAAGACACGGTCATGTCCTCGGTCTCCATATCCGACATTATGGCCAGAAGCGCATCCTGCACCTGAGGGTCCTCAGAGTGCTCCACAAGCCATGCCTGCACCTGAGCCTCCTCCTGAGGCGTCAGCTGTCCGGCAAAATATTTCTTCAAAAAATCCATCTCATTCAGGTATTAAAAGACTATAATACCTGATAAGAACAACCAAAGTGGATGAATCACGTAATCAGATGATACTTTTTACTATAAATTCATCGTAAAAATTATCGGATAATGGTCGGACGGGTGGCAGAAGTTTATGCCTTCGCGGGTGTCGCGATGGGTGGTGGCGAAGCCGTCATGGATGGTGCGGGCCTCAGTGACCTTTTCATAGAGCGGCTCGGTCAAGTAGACGAAGTCTATGCGACGCCCCGAGAATGTGCTTTTCTGGTATTCCCCTGGATACCATTTTTCAATAAGGTCTATGTATGGCGTCTGAGAGCGCACATAGTCATTAAGCAAGAAAGCCTTATCGTCCTCGGGACGGCCCAGATGCCAGTTGTCCACGCGGGAGACGGCATTGAAATCGCCTACCATCATCCATTTCCCCGTGCCCTCGGGATCCTGCTTCAGGATCGTCTGCTCGCAGATATACTTCATCTCGGCTGCCCTGAACACATCACCGCCGTTCTCGGCAGCGCTGGCTTTAGTGTCCTCAGCAAGATATGCATACTTGAAAGGATAGGTGTGGACAGTGACGATGTTTATGATTTCACCGTCGACATCCACCTCAACGTGGCCTGCACCATGTACAACAACGATGTCCTCACCGTTGCCGTTGATCCTGCTCACTATCCTTATCGGATATTTAGATGTCACCACCTGCGGGAAGGTGTCACGCTTGCCGGCTATGCAGACATACTGATGACCATAACGGCGGGCAAGCATGTCCCAGTTATATGGCAGGTAGGCCTCCTCGCATCCGGCCATCTTCACCGAAGTGTCGGTGCGATAGCGTGACTCGGCCTCGGCCCATACGCATATGTCCGGGTCTTCCGATGCCACGAATTCCACGAAATTGTCATAATTGTTCCCCTGATCGGCCCACATTCCGTTCTGGACATTCCAATACAGGACCTTGAGGGTCGCAGGTTTCTCGGCACAGCCGGTCAGCAGCATTGCCGCAGTCATGCATGAAAGCAGGAATCTGATCGTCTTATTCATATGTATGGTAGATTTTGTCAACTCATCGAGCGACGGAGGTCTTTCAAGGCCAGCTCTATGTGCTTCTCCACAGTACGGACCGAGAGATTAAGCTTGACGGCTATCTCCATATTGCTCATATGCTCATATCTGCTCATCATGAATACCGTCCTTCGCTGAGGAGGCAAGGCATCGATATGAGTCTTGATGATGTGACTGGTCTCAGCAAAATTCATCCAGTCCTCGATGGTCGGACTCTGTGCGCATGAATCATTCTGGAGATTAATAGACGTGCTGCGCGCCACTGCAGAACGAAGGAAATTGATAGACTCATTCCTGGAAAGTACACAGAGATAATTCTTTAAAGATAATCCAGGTTGGAGAGAAAACCTGTTCAGCCATAATTTTGTAAAGGTATTCTGCGCTATGTCTTCCGCAACCACCGGATTCTTCACTAGGCCCTTTACAAAATTAAACACCATAGGATAATACCTATGGAACAGGCACTCAAAAGCGTCCTGCTCCCGTCCCTCACGGCATAGGTCCTGAATGAGTTTATCTTCCGAATATTTATTATCCTGTCCCATCTCTTTAAATAAGTCAAGCAAATATAACCATTTTGAAACAATCTGAAACAAAAAAAATCCGAACACTTTCGCGTCCGGATTTATTGTATGCAGCATATTGCTGCGCTTGTTCTGTCTGATTACTCAGCAGCTGGAGTCTCGACTTCTGCTGCAGGAGCAGCCTCAACAGCCTTCTTCGAGCTACGACGGGTAGTCTTCTTTGCAGGCTTGTTAGCTGCTGCAAGAGCTGCCTCGTTGAAATCAACGAGCTCGATAAGAGCCATATCAGCACCGTCACCCTGACGGAAACCAGTCTTCAACACGCGAGTGTATCCGCCTGGACGGTCAGCGATCTTAGGAGCTACTGTGCGGAAGAGCTCAGTAACGGCCTCCTTGTTCTTGAGGTAGCTGAATACGACACGACGTGAGTGAGTTGTATCCTCTTTTGACTTGGTGATGAGTGGTTCAACATACATCTTGAGAGCCTTAGCCTTAGCTACAGTTGTCTGGATTCTCTTGTGAAGAATAAGAGATGTAGCCATATTGGCAAGCATCGCCTTGCGGTGACCGCTCTTTCTACCAAGGTGGTTGATTGCTTTATTGTGCCTCATATTGCTTAAACGTTCTTTTTCTTAGGTTCAATATTATACTT
>CANBDX010000116.1 GCA_947367315.1 uncultured Bacteroidales bacterium
AAGACAAAGAAATTTATATTGCGCTCCTCGATGAGGGCCTTGGAGGAGGACCTGTTGAAGCACGGTCTGGTGCGTTGTCATAGATCCTATTTCATCAATCCGTCTTACATTAAGATAGTTCATCGCGACGAAGCTGGACTCCTTGTAGCCGAACTCGAACTGGATGGATTTGAAAGCATCCCGATATCCCGTAAATACCAGGACGAGATTACAAGACTCCTGTAAATTAATTGGCCATCAAAGGAGTGTTTTTTTCTGTCGTGGTAATGAGAACATGATATAAAAATCGTATCCCCACGCGGGTGAGGATACGAAAATATTGCAGTCTGCCATTATGACAGACTATCTTACGGATATCATATTGTCTATCGAGCGTTTCGCTGCTGCCCTGATGGTTTCGTCAAGCAGCACTTCTGGAGCCTCTCTCTCAAGACATGCCAGAATGCTCTCCAGCGTTATCATCTTCATGTAATTGCATTCATTACATGAAGCTTCGTGCACAGGTGGAGCCGGTATGAAATCCTTTTCCGGAAAGCGTTTCCTCATCTCGACAAGGATTCCGGACTCAGTGACGACTATGAACTCCTTAGCCTCGCTTTGTCCGCAGTACTCCAGAATTCCTGCTGTAGAGCCGACATAATCTGCCTCTTCTACGATTGCGGCAGGACACTCCGGATGTACCACTGTCTTGGCATGAGGATGAGATGCCTTGAGGCCGCGTATCCTGTCAAGTGAGAACTTCTCATGCACATGACATGAACCGTCCCACAGAATCATGTTTTCCCTACCTGTGACCTTCCTTATATATCCTCCCAGATTGCGGTCCGGTCCGAATATTATAGGCTGGTCAGCCGGAATGCTTTCAACAATCTTCAGGGCGTTGGTCGATGTGCAACAGACATCCGTCAGTGCCTTGACTCCGACGGAGGTATTTACATATGACACGACGGTATGGTCCGGATATCTCTTCCTGAACTTAGCAAACTCCTCCGCCGGACATGATTCCGCCAAGGAGCATCCAGCATCAGGTACGGGAATCAGAACCTTCTTCTCAGGGCACAGCACCTTGGCGGTCTCGGCCATGAAATTGACACCTGCAAAAAGAATGATCGGGGCGTCAAGCTCCTTTGCCTTTATGGAAAGAGCTAGAGAGTCACCCAGGAAGTCAGCGATTTCCTGAACGTCCTTTGAAGTGTAATAATGCGCCAGGATGACTGCTCCCTTCTCCTTCTTGAGATTCTGTATCTTCTCCTTAAGCATATTACTTGTTGTCAATCTGGATATTCATGCTGATATCCATTCCTTTTACTGTATGGGTGAGGGCTCCTACGCTGATGTAGTCGACGCCGGTCTCCGCGACTTCGCGCAGACGTTCGATGCTCATGTTTCCAGATGCCTCTGTCTTTATTCCCTTGTCAGCCTTGCGGATGACAGCGACAGCCTCTGTCATTGCCGAATTGCTCATGTTGTCGAGCATGATTATGTCTGCTCCTGCTTCGATAGCCTGCTTTACCTCGTCAAGATTGGTAGCCTCCACTTCAATCTTTATGTCTGACGGAATACGTGAACGGACCTGCTCGACAGCCTTGGCAATGCCTCCTGCCATCTTGATGTGATTGTCCTTGATCATGGCCATGTCATAGAGACCCATTCTGTGGTTGGTTCCGCCTCCGTGCTTGACTGCCATCTTGTCGAGGACCCTGAGTCCAGGGGCTGTCTTGCGGGTGTCCAGAAGCTGTGTGTGAGTACCTGCAAGCTCCTTGACATATTTGGCTGTTTCTGTAGCAATGCCGCACATTCTCTGGAAGATATTGAGGGAGAGTCTCTCGCCCCTCAGAAGGGTAGGGTAGGTGGCCTCGATCTTGAGGATCACGTCACCTTTCTTCACATGGTCGCCGTTGTTGAAATACGGAGTGAATACCACATCGTTCTGAAAATGGTCGTATACCATCTTTACTATTTCTAGACCGGAGATCACGCCGTCCTGCTTTGCGGTCATTGTTGCGGTAGCTGTCATTGACTCAGGGATAATGGACTCTGTGGTGATGTCGCCTGTGTTGATGTCCTCCTCTATGCCGAGATCAATAAGCTTGTTTATGAGATTTTCGTACTGCATTGTTTTATATAGTTTAAATGTTAGAAATCAAAATATCCTGAATTTACCGGAGCGGTTGAAATCGGATGGCCTTTCTGCTGTACTGAATGCAGGAGGAAATCCTCGTCAGCGCAGGGGTAGTCTTCTCTGTAATGTCCTCCTCTGCTTTCCTTCCTCATCAGGGCTGGCTCAATAATGAGTCTGGCCACACGTATGAGCCTTTTTGCTGCCTCTATGTAATACTCGTGTCCATCGCCTTCTACCTCTTCGAGCCTGGCTGAGATTTTCTCTAGTGCAGATAATCCTTCAGTGAGCGATTCGTGAGTCCTGATGATGCCGGCACATCTGTTGACGCCACTGAAAAAGTCCTCGGAATGCATTACTTCAATTAGGAGACAATGTCTTTTTATTTGCATTTTTGATAT